>NZ_CP157743.1:4172500-4444060 GCF_030717995.2 Methylomarinum sp. Ch1-1
CGATATTCTGCATTGTTCACCGGCGGCGCGGAAAGCAAACCGACGGCGGAAGAACCGGTAAAAAAATACAGCATCTTACTGGTCGACGACGAACCACATGTGTTAAGTGCGCTCAGACGCGTGTTCCGGCGAGAAAATTATCATCTGGCCAGCGCAATGAACGGCCAAGAAGCCTTACAACTGCTCGCCGAATCGGACTATCAAGTGATCATTTCCGATTTCAAGATGCCGAAAATGAACGGCGCCGAATTATTGCGCCAGGTCAAGGAGCACTATCCCCCCATTATCCGCATTATGCTCACCGGTCACGCCGATACCGACGCCGTCATGGGCGCAATCAATGAAGGCGCGGTTTATAAATTCATTATCAAACCCTGGAATGACGACGATTTACGGGTGACGGTCGGCCTGGCGTTGGAGCAATACGATCTGATTGAAAAAAATCGGCAATTACTACACGAAAACCAGCATAAAAGCCGAGAAATCAAGAAACTCAGCACGTTATCGAACACCGACAACGGTCAACTGGCTATCTTGCTGAACAAAAAAAACTTGCTCAGCGCGCCGCAACTCCAGGAACTTTTCAAGCTTAAGCAGAATAGTAAGACGCCGACGATCAAGCTGATCCTGGACCGGGGTTGGGTAAACGAAAAAAACATCCGCGAGATCCTGCGCCGGGATTTGCTGATCGAAGAAGTCGCCTTGAGCGAGTTTCAAGTCTCGACCGAGGCATTGAATTTGTTATCGCGTTCTATCTGCGAACAAAACTGGGTATTGCCGCTGAAAATCAATCACGGCACGCTATTATTAGCGATGGCCGATCCCATGAACATGGGCTTGCAAGCCGATTTACGCTTCTTCACCGGCCTGCCGCTGAACATCGTCATGGCCGATATTGCGGCGATCGAAAAGAAACTGCATGAAGTTTACAGGGAGTCTCCCAGTTTTGGCGACCTGGAGACGATCGTTTCCACGATCGACCCGTTTGAAACCATCGAGGTGGTCATCGAAGAAGGCGACAATATTTCGCTGGATGAATTATTGCTGGAAACCGAAAAACCGCCGGCCATACGTCTAGTCAACGCCATCATCATCGAAGCGGTCCGTTTATGCGCCAGCGATATTCATATCCAACCGCGGGCGAAGAGCTGTGTCGTGCGTTACCGTATCGACGGCATTTTGCAGGACAAAATTTTCATCCCCAGCCATTATCTCAATTCATTGGTTTCGCGTATCAAGGTGATGGCGGAAATGGACATTTCCGAGCGGCGGCGGCCTCAGGATGGGCGCATCACCGTCAAGACGCCGATGCGCATCATCGATTTGCGTATCTCCAGCCTACCGGTCATCAACGGCGAAAAGGTGGTGATGCGCATCCTGGACCGCAATGCCTCGGTCAAGCGCCTAAACCAACTAGGCTTCAGCGCCGGCGACCTGGAAAAAGTCACGCGCCTGATTGGCAAGCCGCAAGGCATGATTCTGGCGACCGGCCCGACCGGAAGCGGCAAAACCACAACGCTTTACGCCTTACTGCAGCAGGGCATCACGGCGGAAAAAAATTATGTCACGATCGAAGAGCCGGTCGAGTATTATCTTGATGCGGCCAGTCAGATTAATGTCAAAAGTCATATCGACTTCACCTTCCCGGTCGCGCTGAGAGCCATCTTACGACAAGACCCGGATGTTATCTTATTAGGTGAAATCCGCGACGAAGAAACCGCCGAAGTAGCTTTCCAGGCCGCATTAACAGGCCACCTGGTCTTCTCGACCCTGCACAGCAATTCGTCCATTTCCACAATCGCCCGGCTTTTTGATTTAGGCTTGAAACCCTATATTATCGCCAGTACTCTTGAAGCGGTAATTTCCCAGCGCTTGCTGCGCCGTATTTGCCCGCATTGCTGTCAGCCGGTTCAAGTCGATAGCGAGACACTCCGGCAACTGGGGCCTTTATTTACCGGGAATAAGAAGCCTTTTCATCATGGTAAGGGCTGCGAACAATGCAACCATAGCGGCTATCAAGGGCGCATCAGCCTTTATGAAATATTGATGCCGAATGAAGAATTACGCGATTTAATTTCGACGCAAGCAAGTCAAAGAGAGATTAAAGCCGCCGCCCTCAAAAACGGCTATCTATCATTGCTGGAAGACGCCCTGGAAAAAGTCGCCGTCGGCCTCACCAGCTGCGAAGAGGTCTTACGCGTTCTGGGACCACAGGATTTTGATCACTAACAATCGATGCACATGAGTCTATGAAGAAAATCGCCGCTGAATTGCAAGGGCTCATCGCCCTGTTTGACGCCTCCTTTCCGAAAAAATGTTCTGTTTGCGGCCGGGAATATCATAATGCACAACAATTCTTTCAAGAGACTAAGGAGTTGCCGACAGGCAAGTCATGTTTAAAAGAGGCCATAGAAGATGACGGCACCGCAGTCGTCGAGGTATTCAGAAACTGCGCATGCGGTTCGACGCTGATGGATGAATTCAGCAACCGCCGAGACACGACCGAACATGGCCGATTGCGGCGAAAAAAATTTTCCGAGCTGCTGAACAGGTTGACCGAACAAGGTCTGGACAAACGGGTCGCCCGCCGCGAGTTGATCAACCTACTGCACGGCGAAAAAAGCAAAATCCTGCATGACCTGATGCAGAAATGACGTCGCTTAAGCTTAGCGACCCCGGCGCGACAAGCATCATTCGGCCCGAGAACCGACCTCATACAGCCACTTATGTATAACGGCGAGCGGAGGACCGTGGAAACCCGAGAGGAATAGCAACAAAAAATCTAGGCATCCAAGGAATGTCCGCAATATTTGCAATAGCTGGCATCATAGTCGTGCCCCGTTTCTCCGCAATCGGGACAGGCTTCGTTATTGATGTCGGCCGCTTTATCCACCTTCATCAGTTCGGCGCTGTAAATCCCGGTCGGCACCGCAATGATGCCATAGCCCATGATCATGATGCTCGAAGCGATCATCTGTCCCAACGGGGTTTGCGGCGCGATATCGCCGTATCCGACCGTGGTTAGGGTTACGATGGCCCAGTACACCGATTTAGGAATGCTGGTAAAGCCGGATTCGCTGCCTTCGACGACATACATCAGCGAACCGAACACGATCACCAGCGTACAGACCGTGTAGAGAAACACCAGAATCTTCTGTCGACTCCTGCTCAAGGCATACATCAGCACCTGCGCCTCGCCCATATATTCCGCCAATTTCAGAATACGGAATACTCTTAGCAGCCGCAATACCCTGGCAATCAACATATATTTGATGTCCGGCATCAGAAAGCTTAGGTAGGTGGGAATAATAGAGAGAAAATCGACAATGCCGAAGAAGCTTCGGCAATACAGCCAAGGTTTGCGCACCGACAACAGACGCAAGACGTATTCCACGCTAAACAGCAGCGTGAAAAACCATTCGCTATAAAAAAACCATTGCGTATAGCGCTCCTGCAGACTGTTGACGCTGCCCAACATCACCGCCAGGACACTGCAGATGATCATGATGCTCAGCACCACATCGAAGATTTTTGCCGCTCGCGTTTCCGCGCCAAAAATAATGACATTCAAGGCTTCGCGCCAAGGCGCCAAAGGCGCGCCTACATTGTAATGATTCTTCTTGACGGGGCGTCTGCTCTGTTTCATGCTTACAATCTGACGATCGCCTCGACCAATTGATGTCCCAAACTATGAACCGACTGTTGCTGCTGTTGATCCGCTAGCGAGCCGTCTGCGGCGAATGCGGTCACGGCCGAAGGAATCGCCATCTGCTCGGCTAATACGGTGACCCCGATATTGCTCAGTAACAGGCGCAGAAACATCAAGCCGCGCAAACCGCCCAACCCGCCCGGCGAGGTCGCCATGATCGCCGCCATTTTGCCTTTAAAAGCCAACAACGGCGGCTCGTCATCGCTTTCCTTTCGGCTCGCCCAATCGATCATGTTCTTCAGCAATGGGCTAAAAGCGCTGTTGTATTCCGGCGAGGCAATCAAAAAACCGTCATGTTCGATCAGCAAGCGCTTGAATTCCCGAGCCTTGTCCGGTATGCCCTGCTCGTTTTCCAGGTCCTGATTAAAAATCGGCGCCGGATAATCGGCCAAATCTATCAGCGTAACCTTCGCACCGGCTTTTGCGGCTCCCTGCGCGGCAATGGCCACCAGTTTCTTGTTAAAAGATTGCTTTCTGCTGCTACCAGCGAATGCTAATATTTTTGTCATAGTCTGTTATGTTTCTTATTTCGGTGATTGATATGCGAATGAACAATCGGTTTATTGTCGCGATGCTCGGCGCGCTTGTCATCATTTTTGTCGCCATGATGCTGGTTACCGAGCCCCTGCCTCAAAATAGCGCCTATCATCAACTCGCCGACCAACGCGCCTGGCTGATGGTGCCAAATTTTCTCGATATTGTCAGCAACCTGCCTTTTGCATTGGTCGGCATCGCCGGCTTATGCCTGTGTTTAGCGAACAAAACCAGCAGCACCGCCTTATCCTGGCCGGTATTTTTTGTCGGCCTGTTTCTGACCGCGATCGGTTCCAGCTATTACCACTGGTTCCCGAACAATCAGCGCCTGGTCTGGGACCGTCTACCGATGACGCTCTGCTTCACGAGCCTGTTTGTCGCAATGCTGACCGAAAACGCATCCGTTCACCATGAAAAAGCATGGCTGCCTATCGCGTTGTTGCTAGGCTTAGCCAGCGTATTGTATTGGCGTTACAGTGGTGATCTGCGCTTTTACGCCTTCATCCAATTCGGTGTATTGGCTTCGATTCCAGTCATATTGCTACGATATAAAAGCCGATACTCGCATCGCCATTATCTGCTTTATGGCTTGCTGTGGTATGGGCTCGCCAAGCTATTCGAGCTGAACGATCAGCGCATATTCAGCTTAACCGATCAATTGATCAGCGGCCACACCCTCAAGCACCTTTCGGCCGGAGCAGCGACTTTTTGTGTCTACCGCATGCTCAAGAACCGGCGCCGCCTCTATCGACAATGATTTGATGTCGCCGATTTTGGCAGCAATTCCCAATTGGGATAACAAAGAGCGCCTATATAAACAGCACGTCCTTTTTAAACAACAGTCGATCGCTCCGCAATAGTGTTCACGCGTTACCCAATATCATTCACCGCCTGCGCCAACAGCTGATCGAGATGGATTGCGGCGCGCGGGTGACTGATGCTGTCGGTGCTCCAGATTTGTTGAACCCCGGCTTGCAGGATATGCGCTTCGGCATCACCGCAAAACAGCGGATGCGTGATCACCGCATACACCTGTTCGGCGCCGGCTTGAAGCAACAGTCCTGCCGCCTTGGCCAAGGTTCTGCCGGTACTGGCCATGTCATCGATAATCACAACTTTCTGTTGCTTAAAATCAAAATCGGGCAAGTGGATGGCGACCTGCTTATCGCCCTCGCGTTTTTTGTCGGCGACCGCATAGGGAAAGCCGATTTTTTCGGCAATCGCGCTCACCCATTGCTCCGATTCACCATCCGGCCCCAACAACACGGCATGGTCAAATTGCTGCATCATAAAGCGGCCGATCTGATCGGCCGCAGTCAGGCTGACCGCCTGTTCTATCGGTATCGCCTGATCCAATGTCGAAATACGATGCAAATGCGGGTCGACGGTAATGACGGCATCGAACAGCTCGGCCAACATTTGTCCGATGATGCGTTGACTCACCGCCTCGCCGGGCTGATTGGCGATGTCCTGACGCATATAACTCAAATACGGCGCAACCAGCGTGATTCGCTTGGCGCCCAACTGACGGGCGGTCTTCGCGCATAACAAGAGTTCGACCAGCTTGTCATTGGGTTGATTGAGACTGCGGCACATGACGACATGATCCGGCAATGCACTGGGCAGCCGCACCAAACTTTCACTGTCCGGAAAATGATGCACAAAAACCTGTTCATAAGGAATGTCCAATCGCTCGGCCAGACGTTGTCCCTGGGCTAAATATTCCGGGAAGGCGAGTAGCAGCATGACCTCTCCTAAAAAGCAATCTGTGGAATTAGCAGCTGATCGGCATCATCGCCGATCAGGTAACCGCTGTCCTGGCGAGCCAGATCCTTGGCGAACTTGAAATCGGCCGAGAATTCGGCATGGATACGGTACAGCGGCTGACCTTTCTCCACCTTGTCTCCCAGTTTTTTCAGCAAGTCGACACCCGCCTTTTTATCCATCGGTGCGCCGGCGATACGGGCGATCTTGGCCGTTTGGAAATTATCGATGGCGACCACATAGCCGTCGCGGTCGGCCAACACCTCATAGCAAAGTTCACCGGCGGTTAAGTCGATTTCCTTTTCGCCCTGGGCCTTGATGATATCGTTCATCTTGACCAAGGCCCTGCCCGACTCAAGGATATCGCGGGCAATCGCGTAGCCTTGCCCGCCACGAACATCGGGGTCGAATTCGATAATCCGCCCGGCCAATTGCAAGGATTTCTGGCGTAAATCGGCCGGCGCATTCGGATCATTATTCAACACCATCATGACATCGCGCGCTTCCAGCACCGGCCCGATCCCTCGTCCGACCGGTTGACGGCCGTCGGTAATCATCACCTCCAGATGAAGATTCAGCCGGTCGCCGACAAATTCAAACAGTTTCCGTAACGCCAAGGCCTGCCTCATGTGTCGAACTTTCGACGTCGGCCCGACTGGGATGTCGATAATCAAATGAGTCGATCCGGCCGCCAGTTTTTTCGATAAAATCGAGGCGACCATCTGGCCTTGCGAATCGATACCTAAAGGACGCTCCACCGAAATCAACATATCGTCGACCGGCGCCAACCGGGCCGTGCCCCCCCATCCCAGGCAGCCGCGTTCTTCGCGGACTATATCCAGCATCTGATCAGGGGTGAGGTTGACATTGGCCAACACCTCCATGGTATCGGCGGTGCCGGCCGGCGAGGTAATGGCGCGACTGGAAGTCTTCGGAATCAGCATGCCGTGCGCGGCGACAATCGGCACCACCAGCATCGACGTCCGATTGCCGGGAATGCCGCCGATGCAATGCTTGTCGGCCACCAACGGTTCATGCCAGTTCATCCGTTCGCCGGAGTTCAGCATTGCTCGAGTCAAAAAGAGCAATTCGTCACGATCGAGGTTGTTTTGTCCGGTGGCGACCAGGAAAGCGGCCATTTCCATTTTCGAATAACGGGAATCGGCGATATCACGGGTAATGTCATCAAAATCGTTCTGATCCAAGCGTTCGCCATTAATTTTTCGCCGCACCGCATCCATCGATTTGGGCGGCCCGGCATGGTTCACCGTCACCAACCCCCCTTCTTCAAGATTCAATTGACTGAAGGCCTGCTCGGAGAGCCCCAGCTGCCCCGGCTCGACGATTTCCTTGTCATCGACCACATTGAGCACGGCCACTGCCTTATTGCCATTTGCGCTAATCAATATTTTGGACAAGGCCTGAAAGCCTTCGGCCCGGTAGATACCGCATTCCCGGTTCATATAGGCGACGTTTTCATGATAGGTGTCTATCGCCACCCTGCGAATTTTTAAGGTATCCATGCTTATTAATTACTGCTTATTTTCATTATTTTGTTCGACTTAAGCGATTTCCGCTTGCTATCCCGGCCATCAAGGCATGGCCTCCTCTCTTCGAATTATAGCAACAAATCCCGCCCCGTAATCTCGTCATCGACAAACTTGAACAGATCACCCTGAACTTTAGGATACCCTATCAATACCTGAATTCGGGTTAAGAAACCAGCCTGCAGCAATTCCAGTCCAGGGCTACCTCATTAAATGAATGAGTGGCAAAACAGAAAATTAACAACAAATACGCCTAAAGTTAGTTAGTGTCTGACAGAAAAAGCTTTTTTTTCAACCGATACCCAACTTTTGCCACACTCATTTTGATCAGCCCAGGCCATTTTCCGGAAAAAATCCATCGCTGTCTCGTCTGATTTCTTCATTAGCGGGCCATTCACCGGTCTGCGGGCGCAACTATCCTGTAGTGAGCCTTTTCTCACTCCGATGGTATTGTTCAGGCCGCTTGTTGGTAGGGGCCGCGCTTGCGTTTTTCTTTCGCCTGCGCCTGCTGACGCAGGATGGCGCCCAACCGTTTGATATTGCGCGAGACGACCGCCAGTGCGACATAGCGTTTGAAGCCATCGAGGCCGTGGTCGGGGCAGATATCCAAGCCGTTATGCTCCAGGGCATTGATGGCCGATTCCACGGCGGAGTGTTGGTGGCGTAGTTGTTTAAAAGCATTGCTGCCTTCCCGCGCTTGATCCGCGGCGCTGAGTCGGCCTTTTTTGGGCAAAATCACCTGTTCCAGATGATTTTTCAGTTCCTTTTGGTTAGCCGGGCTGTGAAAGCCTTTGTCGAAGCTGGTCACGGTCAGTTCGGGGAAGCGCCGGCGCGTTTCGGTGACCATGTCGACGGCGACTTTGTCATCGGTTTGCTTTTCCATCACTAGGTGGTGAAGAACGAAGCGATGGTGGTCCTCCATCACGCAGACCCTTAAACCCAACTCAACCGGGACGCCTGCTTTGCCTACAGGGATGTAGGTAAGGAGCGTGAGCAGGAGCGGAAGCTTTGCCTTTGCTGATCCATTCGGTGTGCGGTTCAAACACGGAGAAGATCTTTTCGGCATGAGGGATGGTTTCGCTGCGTATGACGCGGCGCTCAATTTGGTCCAGCAGCAGGCGGGCATAGGCCTGGTAGGATTGCAACGGCTGCGTTTCATCGGCCAGGGCGCCACGGTCCAGGGCTTGTTTTAAGGTGCGCTCGGATTTGCCCAGGTAGGCGCTCGCCAGGTCCAGGTAGGTCTGATGAGCCTGTTGGATGGCTTGTTCCCGTACGGCTTGTTTGTTTTCATCCTGGCTGGTGGAGCGTTTGAGCTGTTGAGCTCTTCGGTACTGTTGTTTGAGTCGCCGGATGTTGTGCCGGTATTGGCGCCAGTCCG
This sequence comes from Methylomarinum sp. Ch1-1, assembly GCF_030717995.2. Classification (NCBI taxonomy): domain Bacteria; kingdom Pseudomonadati; phylum Pseudomonadota; class Gammaproteobacteria; order Methylococcales; family Methylococcaceae; genus Methylomarinum; species Methylomarinum roseum. The sequence goes on from NZ_CP157743.1 coordinate 4,181,433, forward strand.
GCAGGTCATGGTGTTTCGCCAGCGTATGACTCTCTTCAATAGCTTTGCGGATCGCATCATACAGCAGGTTGATGTCGGTCGGAAAATGGACGTCGGTTTCGACCACAAAGGAATCGCACCGCCCTCTCAGTTTATCGCTGTGGTCGACCGTCGCGGCGGCAGTCGAGTCACTGCGGACGGTTGGCCCAGCGTTTGGCTTTTTTTTTACCAGGGCATGGCCGGCTCTGACCACTTCCTGGTTGATTTGATCGAACAGTTCCGGGGTGAACAGCCTTAGATTGTCTTTGATGCGCTGGAGAGAATACTTCGTGTCGTCACACCAGTCGCTATGGCCCAGCATCTGTCGAATGGTATTGTGGTGGTTGGCCAGTTCATGGATGCGGTCGTAGTCGGTATTCAGGCCCAGACGCAAAACGCCCAGCACTAGAATTTTCCATTGTTCCAGGCCGGGCCGACCGCGCCTTGGGTCAGCGGGTTGCTGACGCTCTGCTTCGCTAAGGCCCTGACCGCTTCGGTAGGGAATAACCTGCTCGAGGATGGCGAACACACGGTCGCGCAGTTCGGGCGTGGTATAGATGTACTGCAACCCTAGCAGCAGTTGCGGGATGTCGTCTCTGGATTTGAGGTTAATCTCGATGTCGGCAATATCGACCTGACCGAGGCTCATTTGCGGATTCTTGACGGTGCGCATAGGATTTCAACGGACGAAGATTTCTGGTTTTCGTAAATTTTTATGGCGGCGCTCACCCAAAATCAGTACCTTACGGATTGAGCAACGCAACAATCGTGATTTTGGGCTGCAAACTCATTTCCCGGAATTCATTATATCCCATTGATTATTTTAGGGATAATCAATTTTCGGTCAGGCACTAGTTAAACGTTTAGGGAGTGTTAAATAACCCGCCCCGCGTGCAGGTTTTTGGCGGCTTGCTTCGCGAAGCCGCCCTACGATGCGCTAGGGGTGTGCTGACGAGAGGAAGCACACCGGTTTGTAATTATTCAGCGTATTTTTATCAGAGGGAGTAGGCTATTGATTTATCGGGCTGTCTGCAACAGGACGTTGCAGTCAGAGCTTACATGGATGTATTCACGCGTCCCGAGAAATCAATGGCCTACTCCCTAATCCCTGAAAGATACTGAATAGTTACACCGGTTTTTGATGCGCTTCACGCTGTTCAGCACATCCGAAGGCAAGATAGATGATTCTTTTATCCCGAACTGAGGTTATCAGTAAAGCTATCAATTCACCGCAGCGGCGCTACGTCCCGGACCGGGAAACATCAACAACACCGCAGCATACAATAGCAAGGCCGCTATAATCACCGACGAAAAACCGAACTGCATCGCCAGCAAGGCAGTCAAAACCGAACTGATCACCGAGGCGCAGCCGTTAATCGCCCACGCCCAGGGAATCAGTTGATCGGCATGATCGGCCAAACTGTCCAAAGCCAACGGCATCGGCATCCCCATGCAAAAAGCCAACGGCGCAATCAGCATGATCGCCAGCAAAAACCTCGTCACCATCATCATGTCACTGCCCCAAGCAAAGAGCCCGGGCAAAATCAACAGGTAGGATGCGCTGAACGCAACGATGCCGATCACCGCGATGCTGACGCCTGCATACCTTCCATAACGCTGGCTCAGGCGGCTGGAATGCGCGCTGCCTAGGCCGGCAAAAACCAAAAAAGCGGTTAACGTCGCCGCGGCGGCATAGACCGGATGATGCAAAAACAAAATAAATTTTTGCATGACGGCGATTTCAATCATCATGAAACCGAGGCCGATGGCACAAAAATAACCGAACACATCACGGCGTCTGACGCTGTAGCGAGCGCCTCGCTTCATGGTATGGCGCAGCCACCACAATGGCCCCATAATCAACAGTATGCTGGTCAAAACGGCAATGCATAGCGTCGCAAATATGATCAGGTAACCGGTTTCGATCAGACTCGCCCCGCCCTTACCCAGCAGACTGAGCATTTCCGGCAGCGCCGACCAGCGAAAAAAATGCTGAAAATACGGCTGATCGTCGGTTGCCGGCTTCAGATTGAATTTATAGTCCTCGACAAACTTCTTCCTGTCGCGGCTCAATAAGGCCTGTGTTCCCTGATAAAACAATGGTGGACTTAACACATTGTAGCGATTCGCCTGCTCGGCCCGGATTTCAGGCGTGTAGACTAAATCGAAATTTCGCTCGCTGCAAAAAAGTTCCGCGGCGGCGATTTCCTCATGGCTGAAGGCGCCGTTCTTGATGATCAGCGTCGCCGTTTGCCAGCTGCGTATCAACAGCAACTGCTGTTTGGCATTGCCGTTTTTTTGCAACACCGTCAACGCCGTGTTGAACAGCTTCAGGGTATCGCGGGGCGGTATTTTCGCCCAACGCGTGATCGATAAATAACCGCCAGGCTGCAGCTTGGACAGATAGAGCTGCAAAGCCTCGACGGTGTATAGATAACTTTCATTCAAGGCATAGAGTCCGGCCGCCGCCGCGTTGAACGAATCCAACAACGTTAACTGGATCAAATCATACTGTTGCTTATGGGTATTGAGAAAATCCCGACCATCGGCGATATACGCCGACACATTAGTCTGTTGATAAACATCGCTGACAAAATCGCGATCATGCAGGCCGGTCAGTTCTAAATAATGCGGATTCAATTCCACGGCGTCGATTTGCCCGACGCGGTGAAATTGCGCCTGCAGCAAATCACTGCCGCTGCCCGAACCGATGATCAACACTCGTTCGGCTTGCTGCAGATGATAAGGCAAGGCCGAACTCATCTGATCGAGATAATCCAGTTGTCGACGATGATCCGGATTCGCGGTGATCACCCCCATATTGTCGGCATCTGTGAAGACGCCCAATTGCGGCAACGGCTCACTGCCGGAAGAAAAGCTCATGCCGGGGGCGTAGCGGATAGGCACTTGGTCGCTGGCCAGCACGGTGATCAAGCCGAGCGGACTGGATTTTTCCGCGATCACCCGGATACCGTTGATCAACTGCATCCGCGGCAGACTCTTATAAGGCGATATTTTTAATTGCAGTTGCCCTCCGCCCCACCCCAGCATAGCCAGCATGAGCAAAAAAACAATGCTCAAATCCGCTTTGTTGATGCGCAATTCCAATCCGGCCACGGTTGCCGACAACAATCCTCCCAGAGCGATATAAAACAGCGCCGTCTGTGGAAACACCGCGTACATCAACAACACGAAACCCAGACAGCCGGCGCCGGCGCCGAACAAATCGGCGGCATAGAGCTTGGCCATGCGATGCTTGTAGGATAAAAACGCCAGACATATGGCCGCCCCGACAAAAAAGAACGGAACACTCAGCAACAAAAACATCAGCAATAAATAAAGGCTCTGCCGCCAATCCCACAGTATTTCCTCGGCGTTGAAGGGAAGATTTTGCGCCCCTTGAAAACTGATCACGCAAAACAGCGTAAAAAGCAGAATGCTGGCGAAATAAACGTAGCGGAAATGTTTCAGCAGCCGGCGCTGCAACACCATCACCACGCTGCCGCTGAAACCGTGCCCCAGCAAGGCCAGGCCGATCACCATATAGGCGAAATGATGCCAGTGTATGATCGAGAACAGGCGCATCAGCAACAGTTCATAGGCCAGCGCTGCCGCCGACAACAGCGCGATTGAGATGACTGGAAGGCGTAACATATGGCTTTCTCCGTGCTTAAGATTAAGATGGGGTCGGAAAAAACGTCCTGTTATGATTACCTGATATCGATAATTCTAGGAAAGTTATTTGTTAACCTACCCTTAATGACCGCCTGTGACCGGAACAAAACGCACCGGCAATATCTGTTTGCTGACCAGTTTGCCCTTGTCCTCTTTAGTGACCAGCAACAGCTGTTGGGTCAAGAACATCGTACCGACCGGAATGATCATGCGTCCGCCAACTTTCAGTTGCTGTTTTAACGGCGGCGGAATGTGGCTGGCCGCCGCCGTGACGATAATGGCGTCGAACGGCGCCTGCTCTTCCCAGCCATAATAGCCATCACCGACCTTGACCGAAACATTGTCGTAACCCAAGCGCGCCAACCTTTTTTTGGCCGCCAGCCCCAGAGGCTCGACAATCTCGATCGTGTAAACCTCCTTGACCAGGCCGGACAGAATCGCGGCTTGATAGCCGGAACCGGTGCCTAATTCCAACACTCGGCTGTTCGGTTGTAAATCGAGCAAATCAGTCATGATGGCGACAATATAGGGTTGAGAAATCGTCTGTCCGTAACCGATCGACAAGGGACGATTATCGTAAGCAAATCTTTTGGCGTCTTCGGGGACGAACTCATGTCGCGGCACCGTCGCCATCATCCGCATGACCTTTTCGTCAAGCGCCGTCTTATCCAAATAAAAGCGCGTAGCCCTGACGTTGTCTTTTATCTCCCCGACCATTTGTTGTCTTGCCATGGCATAGTCCTCCTCAGCCTGCACAATGAAGCTCAAAGCAATCAGCAAAACCACGATTACCAGGCCATCTTCTAGGTTAATTCGCCTATACATGAAACACCCCCATTCAGATATCTGAATCCAGTATTTTCATACTACTCCGTTTTTTCCAATTTCGCACAACAGCCCGGGTTTAACCAGCAGTTCCAATTTGGACAACAAAGAAGGCCTGGGGTGTGTCTGCCAAGGAACGCCGTGAGGGGCTTGACGGCAGCTCCCAGCCGCCGATATCACCGCCAAGCATACTCCGAATGCCGCTTGAATATCAGGCGCGTTTTCTCGCTCCAACAGAGGCTGTGATAGGGTATTCGCTGGCTTGAGCCGCGGATGTGGGAGGCAGGAGCCGACCCCAAGCGCACAGGGATGTGTTTACAGCGTCCCGTGGAGCAAGCTTGCGGATGCCCGCTTTCCTTAACGGCATTAATTCAGCCGACTTTAAGCATCGTACAACTTTGTCGGAGGCGTGCCCCGCCAAACACCCCGGCCCTAAACAGCGCTAACACGATCAAACTGATGGGAATCGCTGCTGGTTTAGAGAGGACTTTAACGGGTATATTGGTAGTCAGATCCGCCAAACTGGCTAATGGAGCGCACATGAACCATAGCACACTTCCGACCTTGATCCGCTCACTGCAAAATCCGGAGCTTTATCCGCATCCGATCGTTCGATTCAGCCTGATCGAAACCCACATTTCCTGGGTGCTATTGACCGGCAGTTACGCCTACAAGATCAAAAAACCGCTGAACCTGGGCTTTCTGGACTTTTCCACGCTGGAAAAACGCCGCCATTTTTGCCAGGAAGAACTGCGCCTTAATGGCCGGTTGGCGCCGGATATTTATCTTGAGGTCGTCGCAATCGGGGGCGGTGAGGAGCGACCACAACTAAACAGCGAGGGGCCAGCCATCGAATATGCCGTCAAGATGCGGCAGTTTGAACCGGACCAGACCTTCGATCGGCTATTGCAGCGTCAGCAACTGACGACCGACGTTATCATCAAAACCGCGCAAATCATTGCCAGTTTTCATGAGCATATCACCAAGGCGCCCAAAAAAAGCGAATTTGGCAGCCCCACCGCGGTCATGCGGCCGGTGCGGGAAAATTTCGCTCAGATCCGGCAACAGAGCGCTATCACAATGACCGCTGAATTAGAACAACTGGCCGACTGGAGTGAACGAGAATACGCCCGCAACCTCGAATTATTCGACCAACGTAAACACAACGGCTTTATCCGCGAATGTCACGGCGATCTGCACTTGGGCAATATCGCGTTTATCGATGGGCGCATCGTGCCGTTTGACGGCATCGAGTTTAATCCCTCCTTGTACTGGATAGACGTCATCAGCGAAGTCGCCTTTCTGGTCATGGATCTAACCGATAAACAACGCCCCGACCTCGCATATCGTTTTCTCAATGAGTACCTACAACACGGCGGCGACTATGCCGGCCTGAAATTGCTGCCTTTTTATCTGACCTATCGCGCGATGGTGCGGGCCAAGGTCAGCGCCATACGCGCCAGCCAGGTCAGCACAACCGAACCGCGGCAAAAAGCCGTTTCCGACTATCGCGATTATCTGCAATTGGCGCGACACTATACGGAGACTAAAAAACCGCTGATGCTGATCATGCACGGCGTATCAGGCTCAGGCAAAAGCTGGTTATCGAATCGAATCATCGACCACTTTCCGGTTATACGCATTCGTTCCGATGTGGAACGAAAACGCTTATTCGGGCTGACGGCCCAACAAACCAGTCAGGCGACTATCGATGGCGGCATCTATAGCGCCCAAGCCAGCGCCCTGACATATCATCGCCTATTGGAATTGGCTGCTGAAACTTTGAGCGCCGGTTATAACGTCATTGTCGATGCGACATTTTTGCAAAAACAACAAAGAAAGCCGTTTTTCCAGCTAGCGCAGCAAGCGGCTGTGCCGTTCCGAATCGTACACACGATCGCCGACCGACAAACGCTGTTGCGACAGATTGAGGAAAGGGCCAAACTTCAAGATAATGTTTCCGACGCCGACCCGCGGGTGTTGCAACATCAACTGCAAACCCGGCAACCCTTAGACGTCGATGAGCAACGCCATGCCATCGAAATAGACACCGCGCAAAACGCGCATTTAACAAAATTGTGGAATATTCTGGATGAATACAAACATTAAGCCCATAGCGATAGGCAACATGCTTCGGTTAGTTTTCTGCTTGATGGTTTTAGTCGCCGCGCTGACTCCGACAGTGCCTAAGGCCGCGACAGCTCTGCAACAAAGCGACAGCATCGATTTATATTATTTCTGGTCCCGTTATTGCCCGCATTGCAAAGAAGCCAAACCGTTCATTGAGAGCCTAGCGAAAAAATACTCTTGGTTGACCCTGCACAGTTACGATTTAGTCGGCAATCGCGACAATCAGAAACGTTACCTGGAGATGGCTAAACGACTGGGCCGACCGGCCAACTCAGTCCCCGCCTTTATCTTTTGCGGTCAGATGATGGTCGGCTATGACAGGGACGAAACCACCGGCCGGGAACTGGAGAAAAAGCTGCTGAGCTGTCATCAGCCTGCCATCAATCCGCATACCGAAATGCCAGTGCAATTCAATCTGCCGGGCTTGGGACAGGTTCATTACCAAGATTTTTCGCTGCCGGTTTTCACGCTGATCATCTCGGCCCTCGATGCCTTCAATCCCTGCGCGTTTTTCGTACTGTTTTTTCTGCTCAGTTTAATGGTCCATCACCGCAGTCGGGCCAGGATGCTGGTGATCGGAACCACCTTTGTCCTGTGTTCCGGCATCATGTATTTCCTGTTCATGGCGGCTTGGTTGAACCTGTTTCTGCTGACCGAACAACTGGTTTTCATCACCGCAATCGCCGGCCTGATCGCGATCGGCTTCGGTCTGATCAATATCAAGGATTATTTTTACTTCAAACAAGGCGTCTCGCTGTCGCTGTCCGACTCGGCGATCAGCAAGCTGACCGCCCGCATTAGAGGCCTGACCCAGACAGGCGACTGGGCCACGATGATTGTCGCCACGCTGATCCTGGCCATCGCCGCCAACAGTTATGAGCTGCTCTGCACCGCCGGCTTGCCGATGGTATTCACTCGCGTGTTAACGCTGAATGAATTGAGCGTATCGCAATATTATTTGTATTTGCTCCTCTACAATGTCATCTACATCATCCCGTTGCTATTGATTGTCGTCTTGTTCACGCTGACTCTGGGCAGAAAAAAACTGTCGGAAAGCGAGGGGCGTTTACTGAAATTATTATCCGGCTGTATGATGCTTGGCCTGGGAACGATATTGCTGCTGAAGCCGGAATGGCTCAGCAACATGCTGGTTTCTGTCAGCGTGATCGTCGGCGCCGTCGTGTTGACGGCCGTCGTTGCCTTCCTGCAAAAACGGAACTGCAGAAGTCCCTAATGACTTTTCTGCGCCATTTGCCGACTCGTAATTATTCAGCGTAGTTTTTTCAGAGGGAGTCGGTTATTGATTTTAGGTTATTGGCTATGATTTCTGAAGGTTCCCAATTTTTGAGGGGGCTTTATTAGGAATAAGCTAATAAATGAAAATATTAGACACCTATAATATTCGTTATAAACTTGCGCACCAGCTCTTTAAAAACAATGCGTAGGAGCGCCGCCCTCGACGCGAAAAACAAGTAGTCCGCATGTCGCTATGCGAACTGCAGGTCAACAAGGTCCTGAACGATTCAACCGTGACTAGAGTAAGTTAAACGTTTGGGGCGGGTTAAATAACCCGCCCCGCCCAGAGGCATGATGCGATATTAACCAATGTGTTGGTTCAGGTATTTTTTAATGAGGGAGCCCTGCCCCCCTAAAACCGATTGACGATCGGTTAAATAATAAGAATAATAGCTTGCTGTGTGTTATGGACAATTTCTGCTGATCATGAAAATTATTCAACGCCCATATTTGGGTGAACTGGAAATGGCGGTACTCGAATATCTTTGGGCCAAAGGCGCATTTGACGCGAATGGGGTGCATGCCGCGTTAGGCAAGACGCGCGGGATATCTCACAATACCATTCAGTCGACGCTGGAACGACTGTACAAGAAAAAGCTGTTGACGAGACAAAAAGTGAGCCGCGCCTACGTCTATGAGGCCTCGGTTAGCCGGGATGAGTTGATGGGGCGAATGATTACCGATGTCGTCCACACTCTGGTGGACGACGATGCCGACAGCATGCTGGCGGCATTCGTGGACATTGCCGCGCGCAGCGATGAAGCGCATCTGGAGCGATTGGAACAACTGATCAGCGAATATCGTTCCAAACGTTGTGATAAGACGCCGTCATGAGCATGCATTTTCTACAATCGGGGATTCTGGCGACGTTCTTTTTCGGCGGCCTGCTGTCGTTGCTGTCGGCCATTGGCTATCCCGGTTTCCGCCGACATTTATTGGCGCTGCCGTGTCATTTCCGCTCCAAGTTATTAGTTATGGGTCTGTGCGCCCCTCTAATATTGGGTATTTTAGTGACATTATTCGGCTTGTTGCCCTCCTGGATGGTGGATCACGACGAGGCGACGGAACATTGCGCCACGCATGCAAACGGCATGGCCCATTTATGCTGGTTTGATCCGCTCGTACACCTGTCCGATCATTTTTGGACAATCGGCGCCGGTTTAATGGCCTGTGTCGTAGGTTACGGCATGATCGCCGCGCTTCTTTTTTGCTTACGGAATAGGCGATTTCAGGCCACGCTCAATTTGATCAGTAAATACGATGCGGAGCATCGGGTTTACCGGATCGACAGTGAACGGTCTTTCGTGTTCTCAGCCGGATTGTTTGCGCCTCGCGCTTTTATTTCTTCGCAATTGATCGAGCAACTATCCAGTCCGCATTTGGCCGTGGTGCTTGCGCATGAACAATCTCATTGCCGACGGCGCGATGTGTTATGGCGTCAGTGTTTACGTATCACAGGTCTTTTGCATTTTTCCCCCACGCGTCGACTGATGCTTGAGGATCTGGAATTGGCGCAGGAACAAATCTGTGATACCGAGGCCGCCCAGCGCGTGGGCGATCGTCTGTTAGTCGCCGAAACGCTGATTAAGATCGTCAGGCAACATAGTGTCAGCCTGCCGGAAGCCCATCCTGCGATTAGCGCCTTTAATGGCAGTCATATCGAGCTCCGTATTCGGCAATTGTTGGAACAACCCGAACCGTTGCCCCCCTCGATGGCCTGGTTGAGTGCTTCACTGTTCGTCTTGCTGTTATCCGTCGTCGTCAGCTTGACGATGCCGCTGCATCATCTGTTTTAACTCGGATTTCCTGAGCAAAATGATTTTAACGAGACTGTTTTTGTCCTTAAAACCGATGATCAATCGGCTTTGTCCAACGCTAGGGCTACTAAGCGCCGCGCTGCTTATCGCATGGCCTTCACATGCCAAGTCGCCGTTGACCGAAACCGACTTGCTCGAACAAGTGATGCAACAAGCCAGCGTGCAAGACTGGGTTAACGGACGCCTCGATGAAGCCCAAAGCGACATCATCGCGTCCTCGCATTGGGAAAACCCCACCTTTTCCTATGCGATGGATTTACCGGGGAAGCGAGACCAAAATGCCTTTGAAAATGCCTATATGCTGTCGCAGAAAATCGATCTCAGCGGGCGGCGTGGCCTGCGCCAATCCGCCGCGCAACAAAACTTACACGCAGTGGAAGCCGGCATCCAATCGCGTTTGGCTGAATTCAAAGCGCAGACGCGTCAACGCTTTTTCGAGGTCCTGCATCTTCAACGTCGGGTGGATGTCGTCAATATCTGGTCGCGGCGCCTGAATGCGTTGCAAGCCATCCTGCAAAAACGGGAGCAGGCCGGCGATGTCTCCGGTTATGAGCTTAAACGAGTGCAACGGGAATGCGCCACAGCAATGACTCGGCAACAGACCGAAATGGCTGCGTTGCAACAAAGTTGGGAAAAACTGTTCGCATTATGGCCGGAGGGTGCGAAGACTTTGTCTGCGACGCGGACCGTCTCCGGCGAATTGCTGCCCGAAACGCCTTTACCCTTGGAACACTTTCTGACCCAACTCCAGCAAACCGCCGCATTGCGCCGTCTCGCAAAACAACAATCGGCCTTGCATCTGAATGCGCAGGCGGAGGAGCGATGGCAAATTCCCCAATTCAAGCTAGGCGTCGGCGCTAAAACCTTCGATGCGCCGACCTACAGCGACACCGGCGTGTTGGTGAACATAGAGGTGCCGCTGCCGTTATGGAGCCAGAATAATGCCGAACGTTTGCGGCTACAGGCGCAAACACAGCAGGCCGCCAGCGAATACCAGTGGGCGTATCAAAAAACCCAAGGCGAGATCAAAGGGCTTTGGCAGGCGTTAAATAGACTGTTGCAAGCCGCCGCCAATCTGGAACGACGAGGCCGAGCGCTATCGAATGAGCTGATGACAATCGCCGAGTCGTCGTATCGAGGCGGCGAAATCGGCATTTTGGCGTTATTGGATGCTTACCGTGAACGCCAGGCCTTTAAATTGGAACGGCTCGACTTGGCTTATAAGGCGCGCCTGGCCCGCATTGAACTCGACCGATTAACCGCTGGAATGACCCCATGAAACGTTTTATAACCACCGCACTGCTCATGCTTCTTGCCGGACTGACGGCCTGCAAGGAACCTTCGTCTGAACAAGGCGAGCAAGCGCAACAACCGCAGTCTTATGTGTTTACCGATTACACCGATGCGACGGAATTGTTCGTCGAATTTTCCGCATTGATCGTGGGACAAACCTCGTCCTTTGCCGCGCATTTTTCCAATATGCGCACCTTTCGTCCGGTAGAGCGAGGCGTCGTGACCGTCATTCTGAGCGGCGGCGGACAGCCGGAAGAACGCTTCTCGGTCGATCAAGCGGCGGTGGCCGGTATTTTTATTCCCAAAGCTCAACCTCGCTATGCCGGCGTCAGGCAACTGACCCTCGAATTACAATCCGACAGCTTGAACGCCCGCCACGCATTAGGCGCTATCACGGTTTATCCGGATCTCAAGACGGCGCTCGCCAACGCCGGCGAAGAGAGTGAAGACGGCAACGACATTACCTTTCTGAAAGAACAGCAATGGAAGGTCGATTTCGCCACCGAAGTCGTCACTCGGCAACCGCTGCAACCGTCGGTGCGGGCCTTGGCATCGATCAAGGCCGCGACAGGCCATGAGGCATGGGTATCCGCGCCGCTTAACGGTCATGTGTTAACCGAGGCTTCAGGCGTGCCGAAGGTCGGTGGCCGCGTTAAAAAAGGCCAGGTTCTGGCGACGCTGGGCGCCCGTCTAAGCGGTTCCAGTGATTTGGCGGAACTGGAAATGAGCGTACAAACCGCGCGTGCTCGTTACCAATTGGCCGACAGCGAGCGGCAACGGTTGCAGAAATTGTTCAACGAACAAGCGGTTGCCAAGCGCCGATTGCTGGAGGCGGAAAGCAACGCCAAAGTCACGCGGGCAGAACTACAGGCGGCGCAAAAACGCTTGCGGCAAACCCATCAACAAGCGGCGGGAGGAACATCGGGCGTTAAACTTTACGCCCCAATCAACGGCGTCTTGACGGCGGTCAATATCGCCGCCGGCAGCTATGTCGAAGAAGGCGATGCCTTGTTCCAATTGATCGATCCGCAGACATTATGGCTGGAAACGCGGGTGGCCGAAGCGGATTCAGGACGTTTAGGGCCGCCCGAGCGGGTCGGTTTCAAGGTGGCCGGCATGGAAAAGTCGTTTACCATCAAGCTGGGGGAAAACGGCCAACTCGTCGCTTACGGACAACTTGTGGACTCGGTTACGCGCACCTTGCCGCTGGTATTCGAATTCGACAACGCCGACCTGAAGCTGGCGGCGGGCTTGCTCGCCGAGGCCCGCCTCTATCATGGCGATAGCCGATTGGCGCTGGCCGTTCCGGAAACAGCGTTGATCGATGATAACGGACAAGATGTGGTGTTCGTGCATGCCAGTGGCGAATCTTTTCAACGGCGGGTGCTGCGCCTCGGCATCCGCGATCAGGGTTATGCCGAAGTGCTGAGCGGTTTGAATGACGGCGAGCGTGTGGTGACGACAGGGGCGTACCTGGTGCACTTGGCGTCCTCTTCGACTCAGCCGGCCGCTCACGGTCACGCGCATTAGCAGAGGAACGACATGATTGCACAGTTAATTGACTGGTCATTGAAAAATCGTCTGTTCGTGTTGGTGGGCGCGACCTTATTGTTGTTTTGGGGCGCTTACGAAACGCAGCGCATGCCGATCGACGTCTTGCCGGATTTGACCGCGCCTACCGTCACGGTGATCAGTGAAGCCCATGGCATGGCGCCCACCGAAGTCGAGCGCCTGATTACCTTTCCGATCGAAACCGCGTTGAACGGCGCCGCCGGTGTCCGCAGGGTGCGTTCCAACACCGGCATCGGCCTCGCCGTGGTCATCGTCGAGTTCGATTGGGGCACCGATATCTATCAGGCGCGGCAGGTCGTGGCCGAGAAACTGCAACTCGCGCGCAGTCATCTGCCGGCCGATATCGCCGCGCCGGTGATGGCGCCGATCACGTCGGTGATGGGCGAGATCTTGTTCATCGCGCTTGAATCTAAACAACACGACAGCTTGAGTCTCAAGACCACGGCGGATTGGGTGGTGAGACGCCGGTTGTTGGCGGTCTCCGGCGTCGCCGAGGTCATTCCGATCGGCGGCGACACCAAACAATATCAAGTGGAAGTAAAGCCGGAACGTTTGGCCGCCTACGGCCTGACCTTGAACGAGGTGATTGCCGCCGTGCGTGAAACCAACAGCAATGCCTCGGCGGGGTTTTATACCGCATCCGGACAGGAATATCTGATTCAAGGCATCGGCAGGGTTCAGCGCTTGGACGATATCGGCGAAGCGGTGGTCGCACAGCGTCAGGGTCTGCCCGTGCTGGTGCGCGATGTCGCCGAGATCAAAATCGGGCCGGCGCTAAAGCGCGGCACCGGTTCCCATAACGGCCATCCCGCCGTGATTCTGGGCGTGCAAAAACAACCCGGCGTCAACACGCTGGCCTTAACCGAGCGACTGGATGCTGTGCTGGCCGACATTCAAAAAACCTTACCGGCAGGCATGGTCTTGGATGCCAATATCTTCAGACAGGCCGATTTCATTGCCGTGTCGGTGCACAATCTGTTGGACGCGCTACGTGACGGTGCGATTCTGGTCGTCATCATCCTCTATGTGTTTTTGATGAGTGGGCGGGCGACGCTGATCACCTTGATCGCCATTCCCATCTCGATGATCACGGCTCTGTTAGCGATGAAAGCGATGGGGGCCACCGTCAATACCATGACCCTGGGCGGTCTGGCGATCGCGCTGGGGGCGTTGGTCGACGATGCGATCATCGTGGTCGAAAATACCGTGCGCCGCATGCGCGAAAACATCCGTTTGCCGGAAACCGAACGCATGGCGACGAGCCGGCTGGTTTTCAACGCCAGCCATGAAATACTGGGGTCGATCGTCTTTGCCACTTTGATCATCATGCTGGTGTTCGTGCCGCTGTTTTTCCTGAGCGGCGTGGAAGGTCTGTTGTTACAGCCCTTGGGCATGGCGTATATCGTCGCCATCGCCACGTCGTTGCTGGTCGCCGTGACCATTACGCCGGTCTTGAGCTATTTCCTGTTGCCGACCTCCGGCGCCGTGCGCGAGGACAAGGAAGGCCGCCTGGTCATTTGGTTGAAGCAGCATTACACCCCGCTGCTGGAAGGTTCGTTAACACGTTGGCGCAGCATCAGCCTGATGTCCGCCGCGATGCTGCTGATCGCCCTGGTCGGCTTGTTGTTGTCGGGGCGGGCGTTCTTGCCGGAATTCAATGAAGGCAGTTTGACGATCAGCGCCGTTACGTTGCCAGGCACGTCGTTGCAGCAATCCGATCAATTGGCGCAGCGGGTCGAGGAGATCATTTTGGAGCAGCCCGAGGTCGTCACCACCGCCAGACGAACGGGACGCGCCGAACTCGACCCGCATGCGCAACAGGTGTTCGCCTCGGAAATCGATGTCAGCTTGAAAATGCAAGACCGCAGCAAAGCCGAATTCCTGTCCGAATTGAGAAAAGCGTTGACCGCCGTGCCGGGTACGGCCATCGTGATCGGACAACCCATTTCCCATCGCATAGACCATATGCTGTCCGGCACGCGGGCGAATATCGCCATCAAGCTGTTCGGACAGGATTTGAACGAGCTGCGGCGCTTGGCCGAACAGGTCAAAAAACTGACCGAACAAGTTCCGGGGGCCGTGGATGTGGCGATTGACAATCCCGCCGACGTGCCTTTTTTGAACGTCAAATTCAATCGGCAGGCGCTGGCCCGCTATGGCCTCAGCATCGGCACGGTGGCCGAAGCCATAGAAACGGCCTTTGCCGGGCGGGCCGTTTCACGCGTCATCGAAGACGTCGGCAGTTTTGATTTAGTCGTCCGCTATGGCACGGAAGCCTTGGAAGATTTGCAAACGATACGCTCGACATTGATCATGACCCCATCCGGCGCGCAACTCCCTCTGCACGCCTTGGCCGATATTGGTAAAACGCGCGGACCCAACACCATCAGTCGGGAGAACGCGCAGCGCAAGATTGTCGTCATGGCGAACGTCGCCGAACGCGATCTGGCCGGCGTGGTGCAAGATATTCAGAGCGGTATCGAGGAACAAATCCGTTTTCCCAAGGGCTACTATGTCGAATATGGCGGTCAATTCGAGAGCGCCGAACAAGCGTCCAAGACCTTGTTCATCGTCGGATCCATCGTCATCGTCGGTATATTCTTGTTGTTGTTTGTCGCGTTCCATTCGGCGGGCGATGCCTTGTTGGTGATGTTGAATCTGCCATTAGCGCTGATTGGCGGCGTGATCGGCGTGTATTGTGCCGACGGCATCCTGTCGGTCGCCTCGATTATCGGCTTCATTACCTTATTCGGCATCGCTACCCGTAACGGCGTCATGATGATCAGCCATATCCACCATCTAGTGCAAGACACAGGGATAAACGACCTATACCAAGCGGTGAAACTCGGCGCATTGGAACGCTTGTCGCCGATTCTGATGACCGCCTTGGGCACCGGTCTGGCGTTGATCCCGCTGGCTCTTAGCGGGGGCGAACCCGGCAGTGAAATTCAAGCGCCGATGGCAATCGTGATTCTGTTTGGCTTGCTGACCTCCACCGCGCTGAACATGCTGGTCATACCGGCTTTGTATTATCGCTTCGGTTCCATGCGGAAACTCACGAATCAACAAGATGAACCTTGATTTGTGTCTCGCCCCTTTGTCGCGACGACTATGGAGTGGAGCAATAAGGGAGGAGGATTTTGTTACAAATCCATTCAGGTTCTGAGCGGTTTAGTGCAGCTATATTTTTATCCGGTTATTAAGCCCAACACTGGCTACTTTAACGACCTCAACTATATTACTATTTAAGTTTTTGGAGAGACCTATGCGTTCATTGATCTTACTTTGTACATTGTTGTTATCAGCGTCAATGTATTCCACTGCGTTTGCCGATTCCGACAAAAATGAGTCCGGAAAAGGCCGGCAATATTCCAAAGAGCGATCCAAGGAGGCATGGAAGCGTGAACGAGAGCATCAACGCGAAGCAGCTAAAGACCGTCGAGAATATGAGCGCGAGCAACGCAAACATTTCGAAGAAATGGAGCGGGAAGACAGAAAGCACTACGAGGAGATGGAACGGGAAGACAGAAAATATTTTGAAGAAATGCGGCGCGAAAGTCGTCAACATGAAAAAGAAATGTCACGCTAATATGTGGCTTTTGACAGCCTAACGATCAGGCGCTTGAGCGCCACCCTAACCAGTGAAAGTATCAGGCGCCTGATCGTTCCCTCTCCCCGGCCCTCTCCCAAAGGGCGAGGGAGATTAAGGCGCCACTTCGCGACTTTCATAGTAAACATTGATGATCACCCGAAATTCACATCGATAATTGGAATTGCCATTCATGTACGCCTTAAGCAAGGTGGTCATCACCAGCCTGATCATCGTCGCCATATCGGAACTGTCGAAACGCAGCGCTTTTTTCGGCGCATTGTTAGCCTCTTTGCCGTTGGTTTCGATTCTGGCGATGATGTGGCTATACATCGATACGCGAGACGTCGAAAAAATCGCTGCGTTAGCCGGCAGTGTGTTTTGGCTGGTCATTCCGTCTTTGCTGTTTTTTATCAGCTTGCCCTTGTTACTTAAAAAAGGGATGAATTTTTATCTGAGCATGGGCTTGTCGATGCTCGCAACGGCGGCCTGTTATATTCTGATGATTAAATGTCTCGGCTACTTCAACATAAAGCTGTAAGTGTAAAGGGAGATAAAGGCCTGGCCAAGTCTAGCTGAGTGGTGAGCTGGGATACGCTCATAACAAATCGAAGTAAAATACGAATGTCAGCTACAATGGCCGAACAGAGACCATCAAGCCAGATTAAGATCTAACGAATGTTTGAAGCATCCTAGGAGGCTGTTCGAGAATAGCAACCTCAGTTTTCCAGGCACAATATTTAGTGCTTAATAATACTTAAAGACTCTATATATTGACGTGAAATGAGTTAAACGTTAGTTCTCGGACAGGCTCCTAGTACAAATAACAAAATTGCCAAAGCATGCTCAGATTGATTTCAGATGGCATGGCCATTTTATCTTTCCAGCAATTCCCAATTTGAGTATTTTTGCGGGGTTTAGGGTATGGGGTGTGTCTGTCGAGGAGCGCCGTAAACCCATCCATGGGGGCTTGACGGCAGCATCCTTGCTGCCGACATCCTCGCCAAACACACCCCATGCCCTTTTTGAACGCCAAAGTGGGAATTGCTGTTATCTTTCGTCCCTATCCGTGATTTGCCGGCGACTATGCTAAAATCTAGCTAATAAACCACGCTTGCCGGGTTTGCGCGTCCAGCGCTAATTTCACCCATAAATCGTTTCGATCGCATATGCATAAATCTCTGCTCGTAACCTTACTGGCTACGTTGTTCCTCAGCGCTTGCCAATCGACCTTTGGCCCAAGCGCCCTCAAAACACCCATCCGGCCTATAACCAGGCCATCATTCAGTCCCTGGACCAGCAAATGCTGCTTAATCTGGTTAGATTGAAATATCGTGACAGAACGCATTTTCTGAAGGTCGGCAGCGTGACGGCCTCGTTGAACTTCGACGGCAATATCGGCATCGGCTCGGAACTTGATCTGGCGCCCGGTGGCAATATTATTCAACCCAACTTGGGAGTCGGTTACGCCGACAAACCGACTATTTCCTTTCAACCGTTGCAGGGCGAAGACTTCCTGAAAAGCGTGCTGTCCTCGATTTCATTCGACGCCCTGTTGGTGATGACCCAATCCGGCTGGAGCATCGAGCGGGTATTCGGCCTGTGCGTCGAACGCATCAATTATCTATAACGCCCCCAGCGCTTCCGGCCCCAGCCCTGACTACGAACCGGAATTCAGGCCATTCAAGCGGGTGATGAAACTGCTGCGGCAATTACACAATTGGCGCATGAAATGGAATTCGGCTTGGACGAAGACAAACGCCTGACCATACTGTTCAAGATCAATGCAAACAACCGGCAGACTGTAGAGGAGTTATCAGCCTTGCTGGGCTTCGACAAACCGTAACATAAACAATTTCTGCGGGTCAAACTAGGCAATAATTTTCTTCATGACCGCCCTAATAAATTAAAAATTCGTCCCAGATCGATCGCTAGCGTGCTATTTTATCTATCCCAGCAAGTCGACGTTCCCTTGCAACATATTGACGAAGGTCTGGTCACCTTTACCAAGAATAAGCATGATGCGCCATTCAACTGGGCCGAAACACCGGTCGGTGAGTTTTTTCAGGTTGACTACAGCGAAGATTACCCGCAACAAGCCTTTCTGGCCGTTCCTTACCGCGGCCACTGGTTTTACATCGCGGACGACGATTTGGAATCAAAATCGACTTTCATGCTGTTGACCCAACTGTTTGATCTGCAGGCGGGACAAACTAAATACAACGGTCCTACCCTGACTTTGCCGGTGCGTTAATGCAATGCGCTGGCCTGTTGCCGATACAGCGCAAATACAGTAACGTATTCCTCATTCAATGACTCTGGAGGAATCCATCGATGAAACCAAGTACAACACTATCATTCCTGCTGCTATTGACGACTTTTGCTGCGGCAACGACAGCACAGGCGCAATCATCCGAGCAGTCCTCGCAACGTAAGGCGCACCACGTCGTGATCATTTGGCTCAAACAGCATGGCGACGAAAACGCTCGCCGCAAATACATCGAAGGCAGCAAACGCCTGGCTAATCTACCCGGCGTGCTCAGCTACAATATCGGCACCGCCACTTCCGCTAAACGGGAACATCCCAGCCACGCACTCGACGATTCTTACGATATTGCCATTTCCAGCAGCTTCGAAAGCCTGCAAGCATTGGAAAATTATTTGAAGCATCCGAAACACCATCAGGTCGTCCAGGATGTTCTAAAACCATTGGTGGATAAGTATAAGGTGTATGATTTTGTCGAATAATTAAATCGCCCCGAACTCAGGATGGCGATAAAGTGAGATTTGGCGGTTCATGAAAAAGACAGCACAGCCGGCTAATGCCAATGACGGGAATCGACCAAAGTTATTCTTCGCCTATCGCCCTGTCTACGCTCGACCAGCCCCTGTGGGGATTGCGCGGCCTTTTTCCTTGGAT
Source organism: Methylomarinum sp. Ch1-1 (assembly GCF_030717995.2). Lineage (NCBI taxonomy): Bacteria > Pseudomonadati > Pseudomonadota > Gammaproteobacteria > Methylococcales > Methylococcaceae > Methylomarinum > Methylomarinum roseum. The sequence goes on from NZ_CP157743.1 coordinate 4,200,568, forward strand.
CATTCAGCGCTGAGCGCGAAAAGAACTGCCTAACCAAGATGGATTGACCCTTAATTTTCTGACCATCCACTTTGCGTATGAATTTTTTCCCCATCGGGTTAGGAAAAATTTTGACTAAACCGACCTGTTGCTGAATCGCATGTTCACCATCAACCATATCCAGAATGTCTATATCACACACAGGAATATGAAATTTTGTCGCGCCCGACCCGCCGGCATTGGCAATTCTTTCGATAGAACCGGCTAACTCAAATTTTTTCATTCCTTGAGGTATGTTTTGCAATAACACAAACATGTTACCCCCTTTATCGCAGCAATTCCCAGTTAGGCGTTCAAAAAGGGCATGGGGTGTGTTTGGCGAGGATGTCGGCAGCAAGGATGCTGCCGTCAAGCCCCCAGGGATGGGTTTACCCAGCACCTAAATTCCATGGCTAATGGACTATAATTTACATTCCTGGATAATTTAGGTGCTGGGTGAACGGCGCTCCTCGACAGACATACCCCACGCCCTAACCACAGCAAAATGCTCAAACTGAGAATTGTTGCCTTTATCGCCCAAGGTTTTTAACATCAAAAAACTTGGACTAAAACCAATTCATTTTTGTTCAAAGTTGTTGAGACTGTAAGAAAATGTCGAATGCGCGATAAACCATTAAGCTCATGAAGCACGCGATGAAATCAGTACACATTCATACTCTGCATCGCCTTACCTAGGTTTCTCCAAGTGCTTTGGAAAAAACGTCTTAGAAAAAAGGTATCAGATTAAATAAGGCCTTTTCGCGCCGAGGGCGGCGCTCCTACAGGCAGACAAACGATCTCGCCAATGTCTCGTTGTCTAAATATGGTGAGCTTTTACGATCAACTGGACACATTGGCCAGTTTTTTAAATCGCTTGAAGGCATGAAACGACTTCAACGAAAATGATTCGCGGTTACCAATCTTACCGTGAATTCGACAACCACCGGGTGGCCCAGCTGTTCGCTCAGTTTTTGTTCGAATAATGTCGGGATCTGTGCTTCGGGCATTTGCTCGGTAATCAGTTCGGCGCTGACTTTCATCGGCTCTCCCAGCCTGACTTTGATATTGCGCAACTGCTGTCGACGGCCGCCTAGCGTGTATTGGTGGCCCAACAATTGTTTTTTGACGGCGGCGATTCTCTGCATCTTGATAAAAGACAGCGTCAGAGGAACCGAAATCACCGCCACCAGCAACATCGATATCACGATGCCTTTTTTCGCTCGCGAGAACGGCGCGAAACCGATCACCATAAAGGCTAGCCCCGCCGCCATGATGATGCCGGTCAAGTTGGTCAGAAACAGCAACATCGCACCATAAAATACGTCCAGGTTATGCCAGCCCAGACCGATACCGGATACGCATAACGGCGGCACCAGCGCGACCGCGATCGCGACGCCGGGCAGGCTCTTGGCGATATTTTCACGAGCATGGGCAAAGGCGCCGGCGACGCCGGAAAGCACCGCGACCAACAAATCCAGCGTCGACGGATGCAAACGCCCTTCGATTTCATTGGTCACTTCCTGAAAAGGCAGCAACCAGGCCATCAGCGCGGACAACGACAGGGCGATTATCATTCCCGCCGACAACGTGACGGCGGATCGTCGGGTTAAGTCGTTATCCGAACGCAACATTCCCATCGACAGGGAAACAATGGGGGCCATCAGCGGCGCCAGCACCATCGCCCCGATCACTACGGACGGACTGTTCAGAAACAGGCCCAACGTTGCCAGCATCGAACTTAAAATCATCAACAAGACATAAGAATTACTGATGCTGGAATTCTCCTTCAATGCCAAGAACAGGTCCTTGAAGTCCGATTCCAGTGCATGAGAGAAAAAAGGCAGTGTCTTGCCCAGATATCTAACCCGGTCTTCCTGTTGTGGCAATTGATCACAACTGACGTTTTCCTTGTCGTCGCTATAGGCCTGTCTTGCGCGGAACTCATCGCCAGCATTAACCCTAATGCCTTCGCTGACGGTTTCTATGCACAATTCACGGGTAGTCAAGGCCTTATTGTTGACCAGATAATGAGTATCGACCGGCGAGGTGATCGTCAACGATTCGGTGCGGATATAGCCCACTTGTTGCATCAGTTTCTTTTTCTGCATGGCCGTCAACGCCGCCGACGATAACTGCAAATAAGACAGTATCGATTGCGGCGCAAACAAAGCGACCGAAATGCGCCGGTCTCTTAACGAGACCGACTCCCGGTAAAAGTTGCTCAGAAAACCGCTCTTGTGGAAATCCAACAGCACCATGCCAGTGATCGCCGTCGTCACCGTTTTGCCTTTTTCCGTAATCAACGTGACCGGATGAGGCCTCAGCGAGAAGGCGTGTATAAAGCGTTTGAACTTAAATCCGATTTTGTCGATGCCTTTGCAAGCCCCGCTGTCGCCGATGAACTCGGCCATAGTGGTCTGGTTTTCCAGATTGACGCCATTGGTCACCACCTCGCCGTTGCACAAAATCATATCGATGAACAGCGGCTGTTCATGCAGGGCGATCTCCAGACAGGCGTCAAAATCGCTGGGCAGGTCCAGATTGTTAAAAAACTGGCTGGGCGGATCGCCCGCTATCGGCAAGAAGCCCAACGAGATTTTTTTCTGTTTGGCAAACCACAGTAAACGCGGATAATCCTGCTGTTCGACCCACGACAAGGCATGATTCAAGTCCGGCTGAACATGAAGACTCGCTAAATCGGCCAACTTTACCTTACGCAGTTGTATGCCTTTTTCCGCAACCAGCGGATGCTTAATCACCCGCTCCAGTTGATCTTCCATGCCGGGTGAATAAATCAGGTATCTTTTTCCGCTCATAATTTTTCGTGGACTATTCGCCCAGATACTCCGCCAGCGTATCCCGCCATTGTTCGCTGCGTATATGTCTCAACATGGCTTTATTAAGCGGCTCTCGTAAGTCGCTGCCGGCCGGCAGACCGAATGAATAATCCTGCCGTTCAAAGGCGCCCGGCAACACATGCTCCCGGCCGGCATATTCGTTTCTGGACAGATAACGCAAAATCGGCAAATCATAAACGACCGCATCGACCTGACCGTCGACTAGCGCCTTGATCGCTGCAGTCGAGGTGTCGAAATTGTTCTGTTGCAAGTGTTTTTTTTGGGCATACAACGCCCCGGTCGATCCGGTGACGGCGCCGATCAGATTGCCGGGTAAGTCTTGCGGTCCTTTGATATGCCCCTGAATTTGCTGCAAGGTGAAGACCGATGCGATCGTCGCAGTAAAACCGGATATGCTGATCACGCTAGCGAACATCCAGATGATCGCCAACAGTCGTCCCCAAAATGTCACCGGCGCCTTATCGCCATAACCGACCGTCGTCATCGTCACCGCCGACCACCAAAAGCCGGCGCCCAAGCCTTTTACCGCCGAGCCGCCAAAATGTTCGGGATTGGCCTTCCGTTCCAGCAGCCAGACGAGCACCGCGATCGTCGCCAGAACTATTCCCAAAGCCATCAACGCATGAATAAACTGCAACGAAAAAACCGCCTTCAACACACTGCCCAAGGTGCCGCCCTGCTCGCTATCGACGGCGATCCCCAAGCCCGAGCTGTGAAAGGGATGGGAAAAATCCATCACGGTTTCCCGATCGGCGGTCACCGTGATCGCCGCGACTGCAACGTCGATTTTTTGGTTTTCCACCGCTTGCAGCAATTGTGGCAGCGTCATTTCCTGGAATTGATAATTCAATTCCAGGTCGGCGGCAATCTGTTTCCATAAATCGATGCTGAGACCAGACAATGATCCATCGTCATTACGCACGACAAATGGCGGCGCGACCCTGACCCCTACCTGCAAGGTCTTGTCGGGTTGCGCCATTAACGTACTCGGCACCCACAACAAGACAGCAGATAAAAAAAACATTGCGGAATTCGCGTTAAGTTAAATAGCTTCATAGTCTTTGCTTTATCCGAATTGAATAATGGGCTGCGCCGATAAACCGCTCCCCTCAGCCGACTTCAGCATCAATACGTCACCGATGACTGTAATTTTTTTGCCTCTCCGCGGTCTTAGTCAGTGCTTGCCATGCAATCAGGCAAGCGATGAGGCATAACGGCGAAATGCTTTATCTAAGTCTGATGATTTTTCTTGCCTATGCCCTTATCCTACTGGAACAATGAGATTTTGCCCAATGGCAATTTTCACTCGCTCAAGCCGGAATGAACCGAAGCCGGAAAGGATAAGCTTTTGACTCCGCTAATGATATGTTAAAACGACGCTATGCACTTTATCGTTAAAGCAGCACTTTATCTTTTGCTCGTTGCGGCGCCGGCGCTCAGAGCCGATGAGCCCGTCATCGACATCGAAGGGTTGACCGATGCGCAACAAGACAATGTGCGTGTTTTTTTATCGCTGTCTCAGGAGACCTGCCAATCTCCTGCCTGGCGCATCAAAAAGCTGTTTGCCAAGTCAGACAGCGAAATAAGCAAAGCCTTAAGGGCATTGGGCTATTACCACCCCGACATCAGCAAGCGACTCAGCTTCAGCGATGATTGCTGGCAAGCCAAATTCGACATTACCGCCGGCGAACCGGTTCGAGTCAGTCGCCTGAATATACAGGTAGAAGGCGAAGCGCAACAGGAGCCGGTATTCGAAAAATTGTTGGCGTCCCTGCCCATCCAACAGGGCGATATTCTCAATCACGCCCTGTATGAAAAAATCAAACAAGACTTGCGTTCATTGGCGCTGGAATACGGTTATTTAAATCACCGTTTCAGCAAGAAATCGTTACGGGTTTATCCGGACAAAAATCAGGCCGAAATTGAACTGACCTTGGATTCCGGTCCGCGCCATCGTTTCGGAGAAATCCGCATCGACCAAGACATACTGACTCCGGACTTCATGCGCCGCTATGTCAGACTGAGCAGCGATGACTATTACTCCAGCAAGAAGCTGGCGCAAACCTATAATGCGCTGGCCGCCAGCGTTTATTTCAGCGACGTGGAAATCAAGCCGCGAATGGATGAAATTGAAGATAACAAAGTTCCTATCGATATCAAGTTGACACCGGAAAAAACACACACCTACAGCGTGGGCGTCGGCTATGATACCGACATCGGGCCGCTAGGCAGCTTCGGTTATCAAAATCGCCGCCTCAATCGCGCCGGTCATCATCTGAACTTAGACCTATCTGTCTCACCGGTGCTTTCCAGCGCCGAAGGCCTTTATATGATTCCATTCAGCGAACCGCGCAGCGACCATGTCGCGATCGGACTGGGCTATAAATACGAAAAACCCGACACCTTTGAATCGGAAGAAGCCAAGTTGTCGGTGCAATACCAGCATCTGTATGCGAACGGTTGGAAACAGATCATGTTCCTCGACCTCAGTCACGAAACCTTCACGATCAGCGACGTCAGTCAAAACACCACGCTATTGGTGCCGGGTGGACGCTGGGAATACACGATATCTAACGACGCCCTGCGTCCCACCCGCGGTTATCATATTAATTTTTCCCTGGCATCGGCGCCTGAATCGTTGATTTCCGATGTCACTTTCGTACAAGCCACTGCCGCCGGCAAGCTGATCACTCCCCTGCCCTGGCCCGGGCGGTTGATCACCCGAGTCAACCTTGGCGCCACCCTGACCAGCGATTTCGATCGTTTGCCCGCTTCTTATCGTTTTTATGCTGGCGGCGCCCAATCGATCCGCGGCTACGAATATAAGAAATTGGGGCCTCAGAATGGCGAAGGCGATGTCATCGGCGGCGAAATGCTGTCGGTTGTCAGCGCCGAATATGAACACTTCATCAGCGAATCCTGGGGGGTGGCGGTATTTTTCGATGCCGGCAATGCCTATAACGCCAATAACATCTCGATCAAAAGCGGCACCGGTTTGGGTTTACGCTGGGTCTCGCCCATCGGCCCGATCCGGCTGGATTTTGCCGTGCCGCTCAGCGACAGCGATTCGTCCTTTCAAATCCACTTTTCCGCCGGAGCGCAGTTATGATGACGTCAGCCCCACTGCCACGTCTCGTCCCGGCCATCATCAAGGGTCTGGCCGCCATCATCACGCTACTGTTGATCTTGTTAGGATATCTGATTGCCACTGAAAGTGGCACAAGGTGGCTGTTGCGCGGCGTTTTTTCCCGGCTCGACCCAGTCAGCGTCGGCCAAATCGACGGTACGCTGATCAAGGATCTACAGCTGAAGCAGCTGCGTTATCGAGACCAACATGACTTTTCCGTTGCGATAGCCGATGCCAGTCTGCGCTGGCATGCCGCCGAGCTGTTGCGGGGTGATCTGCATATCGCATCACTCCGCCTGCAAGGCATCGCCGTCGTGGGCCAGCCAAGCGCCGGCGCAGAGACAGAAAGCAGTAGCGGGATTCTCCAAATCCCGTTAACGATCCATGTCGACGAGTTCAGCGTCAAACAATTCAATTGGCGCCATGGCGACAGTCAAACCGAAATCAAGCAATTATCGTTACACGCCGAACTGGCGCGCAATATCCTGACCTTATCCCAGCTGACCTTGCTCATGCCGCAGCTGCAAGCCCGGGCCCACGGCGAGCTGAGTCTGCAACCCGACTGGCCGTTGACAGCCGACCTGGACTGGTCTTATTTGATCGAAGGCCGGACATTGCAGGGCGAATTAGCGATCAGCGGCGACATGAAACGCTATGATCTGCACAGCATGCTTGAAGGACCGATCGAATCGAAACAAACCGGCTTTATCGGCTTGACCGGCGATCAACCGCAATTCGATCTGCACGGAGACTGGCAAAAAATGCAATGGCCTTTGACCGGGTCGGCTCAAGTCAGCAGCCGACAAGGCGAATTTCGCATCCACGGCCAGCCGCAGAACTATCAGGCCGAACTGAATGCCGACGTTGCGGCCGCCGGCCAGCCGGATTTCGCCGTCGCATTTACCGGCAACGGCAATCAGGAAAGCCTCGATATCGTCCAGCTACAGTTGACTCCCCGGCAAGGCCGGTTAAATCTCAGCGGCCGCCTGTCCTGGCTAACGGAAACACGCTTCGATCTGGCCATAGTTGCCGAACAACTCGATACGGCCGATTTTTTTGCAGCGGTCCCCGGTCAACTTAATCTGAAGGCTCAGACCCGGGGCAGATACACCGCCGGGCAACTCCATGCCGCTCTCGATATCGAGCGCCTGCACGGCGTGCTGCACGGCCAACCGCTCAACGCTCAAGGCAAGCTGCAATGGCGCGGCGCCGAAGCCGACATCGAACGACTGCAAATAATGGCCGGCGATAACCGGCTAACGGCCCATGGCCGACTCAGCGCCGAGCAGGCCGACCTTGACCTCAACATCGCCGCGCCGAATCTAACTTCCGCCTGGCCCAGCCTGGCCGGCAGTTTGAACGGCCAGGCGCAAATCCACGGCAGTCTGCGCCGGCCTCGGATTAAAAGCGATGTGCGCGGACATAACATTCGTTACGCCGATAAGCGCATCGGCGAGTTATCGTTACAAGCCGACTATCAACATGATTCGGCTCGGCCAGCGGAGCTGTTATTTTCCGCCAGCGATATCCAACTGGCTGACAACAAGATAGCACGCCTCGCATTGCAAGCGCACGGCAAGCCTTCCCAGCATGCTGTTAGCGTGACGCTGGCCTCTTCGTTGGCCGATCTGTCTATCGACAGCAGCGGGCAATGGAACGGACGACGCTGGTTGGGACGCATCTCAAACTTGGCTATCGAGCTTCCTCAACAGCAGCAATGGCGGCTGGAATCGGCAACAACGCTGACGTTGACGCCAAAACAAGATCGTCTGATGCTGGACCTGCCCAATAGCTGTCTGATCCAGGGCGATGCCCGTTTATGCCTCTTCGCCCAGGGTGAGCCCACGGGTCAATTGGATGGCCGGCTGTCGTTATCGGCCTGGTCATTAACACAAACCAAGCCCTGGCTGCCTGATGAACTGGAGTTGGCCGGCAAGCTTTCGGCTCAGGCTAGCTTTTCTGTGGGCGAACAGGGCCTAAATGCCGAACTAAACGCCGATATCGCTGCGGGCAAGGCCCTGTTACAAGATGAAGACAATGTGACTCACGAGCTGCCTTTCAGCATCTCGACGCTGCAACTGAACTATCGACAGGGACTGCTGAATTCACGCCTGCGCTTCGACCTGGGTCATGGCGATTATCTGAAGGCCGATGTCAATACCGGCCCTGCCGACCGCAACGGCGTCCGTCCCTTGTCTGGAATACTGCAGGCCAAAATCGAAGACATGACGTTCATAGACGGGCTGTTGCCGGAAATCAGGAAACTGCAGGGACTATTCGTCGCCGACCTGCAGATAGGCGGCACCACCCAACGCCCCGCTCTCGGCGGTTCGGCGCAATGGCGCCAGGGTCAGTTTGAAATCATCAAACTGGGCAGCACCTTTCACAATATCACCGTAGCGGCGACCAGCAGCAGCGAACAACCTGATCGCTTGCTGCTGACTGCTGAGGTCGAATCGGGCCAAGGCCGGCTCTCCGGCCAGGGCCACCTGAATTTGCAGGCCGAGCAGGGCTATCCGCTGCAACTGACGATAAACGGCGAAAAATTCCAGATCAGCCGCTTACCGGAAGCCGAGATCGAAATATCCCCGGTTTTACAGATCGAAAAACAAGCTGACACGACCCACATCGATGGTCAGATTAAGATCGACAGCGCCCGTATTGAGCTGAAAAGCATACCGGAAAGCGCCGTCGCTCCCAGCGATGATGAAGTCATCATCGGCGCCGATCAAATGCCCGCTGAAAAAGTCGTTCCTTCGCGCCTGAACGCGCGCATCGCCATTGATTTTGGCGATAACAGCCATTTTTCCGGTTTCGGGCTGAAAACCCGCTTAAGCGGCAAGTTGGAATACACGAAAAAAGCCAACCAACAGCTGATGCAAGGACGAGCGCTGATGCGGGATGCAACTTATCGGTCTTATGGTCAGGATCTGACTATCCGTAAAGGCGAATTTCTGTTCAACGGCCCGCCCGACAATCCGTGGGTGACCATTGAGGCTATCCGTAAAGCCGTCAGCGGTGATGTCACCGCGGTGCTGAGCGTAACCGGACCGTTGAAATCGCCGCAAACACGAGTTTATACCGAGCCGGCATTACCGGAATCGGAAGCGCTCGCTTATTTGCTCACCGGCAAATCGATCAATCGCTTGAGCGAAGGCGAAAGCAACGCGGTCGCCAGCGCCGCATTCAAATACGGGGCCGGACAATTGTCCTGGCTCAGCGACCAGCTCGGCATCGACGAATTTGAATTTGAACAAGCCGACACCCTCGAGGACAGCGCCGTCCGACTCGGGCAATACCTGAATCCGGACCTTTATGTCGGCGTCAGCATGGGAGTGTTCGCCAGCAAATACGCGGCCAGACTCAGATACCAATTAAGCGAACATTTCAGCGTCAGCACCCGTGCCGGCGAAACCCAGCGTATTGAACTAAAATATCAGTTGAAAACCGAATGAAAACTCTATTGGACCCTGCAACACCTTAACGATGATGAAACCCGCCTATCTATTCGTTGCAGTCATTGCCGGTCTATTGGTCGGCTGTGGCGAAAAAGACCCAGTGCTCAGCGATATACGCAGCCAGGGCAAATTGATCATCCTAACTCGTAATGCGCCGACGACTTATTATCTTGACGTGGACGACAACCCCGCCGGTTTTGAATATGACCTAAGCCTCGCGTTGGCGCGCTCACTGCATGTCGAAGCGGAATACAGAATCTATGACAATATCGAAGACATCATCGAAGCCATCGCTAACGGCGAGGGCCATATTGCCGCAGCCGGCCTGACTCGAACCGACAGCCGCGAGCAAAATCATGTATTCGGTCCCAGTTATAAAACGGTACAACAGCAGGTGGTCTGCCATCGTCATGCCGCCAGCCCCGCCGCTATCGATGAACTGCAACACTATTCGCTGCTGGTGATCGCCGAAAGCAGCTATCAGGAATCATTGCGGCGACTGCGCCAGCGTTATCCCGACTTGAACTGGGAGACGACCAACGAATTATCCACCGAACAGGTACTGGCAAAAGTAGTCGACCAGGAAGTCGACTGCACCGTGGCCGACTCCAACATCGTTGCCCTGAATCAACGTTATTTTCCCGATCTGAAAGTCGCCCTCTCTATTTCCAAGCCGCAGCAACTAGCCTGGCTGCTCTCGCCGCAAGCATCTCATTTCAAACACTATATTTCCGAGTGGTTTGGGCGTATGGCGAACGCCTCAACCTTGGCCAGCATCGATGAGCGCTATTATGGCTATGTCGATAGCTTCGATTACTATGACAACAGCGTGTTTCTGCGCCGCCTAGACACTCGATTGCCAAACTATCGCTCAGCCTTCCAGCAGGTCGCCGAACAATACCGGTTGCCATGGACGTTGTTGGCCGCCCAAGCCTATCAGGAATCCGGCTGGAACCCTGCCGCCAAAAGCCCAACCGGCGTCAGAGGACTGATGATGCTGACCCGAAACACGGCTCGGGCCATGGGGATCAAAAAACGCACCGATCCCCTCCAAAGCATCAAAGGCGGAGCAAAATACCTGAACCGCATGCTGAACAGGATACCCGCTGCGGTCGCCGCCGAAGATCGTCTGTGGTTTGCACTCGCCGCCTACAACATCGGCCATGCACATCTAATGGACGCCAGGAAACTGGCCAAAAAACTGGGTAAAAACCCCAACCAGTGGCATGACCTCAAAACGGTGCTGCCGTTATTGACGCAAAAGCGCTATTACAAAACCTTGAAACACGGCTACGCCAGAGGCTTTGAACCGGTCAGGTATATCGACCGGATCCGCTATTATCGAGACGTGCTGGTCAACGCGCTGACATAAATTAATTCTGCCGTATAGAGCGAGAAATAATGACAGCAAGCCATCCAACCAAAACGAGACAACGACTAACATGCTGCTAAGCCAAAGCCTGAAAAGCTTGCTGGATAAACTGTTTTTCGCCGGCATCCTGCTGTTAGGGATGCAATTACCGAATTTTGTCATGCAATATCAACAGAACCTCGCCGCCCGCTACGATGAAAGCCAAAAACAAATACGTCCCTATCAGCAACTTGCCAACCGCTTTTATGCCGGCGATATCGGCCAATTGCTGACTGCACACCGACATAATGGGGTCGCCGCGATCAGGGCCGAAGCCGGCATCCTTGCCGCATCAATCGAGCGCAATGATTATTTGCACCGGCAATTGAACGCGCTGCAAAACAAACCGCTGCATCGCCAGATATTGCGCCTGGCGACCGATCTCGACTTCGAGATCGCCGAGCAAGTGATGGCCAATTATGCGGCGACTATACCGCTTAATGCGGAGGCCTTGAGCGCCGGTCTGACCCTGGCCTTGGCATTCAATATCGCCGTCCACCTACTGATCTCCGCATTAAGACGCATCGTTCGCATCATGTTGACCGCATGATCTCAAACTTAAATAACCTCAGTTCGGGATAAAAGAATCATAATATTGCCAAGGGTTAAGACGATATCAGGTAGCGCTAGAAGCAGTGTGCGCGGCACGGCCGATTTTTGTTCTGACCACCAAGGAAGGCGGAAATGTGGAAAGTGCAGGAGCAAAGTTCACCCAGCACCTAAATTATCCTGGAATGTAAAATATAGTCCTGTAGTCATGGGATTTAGGTGCTGGGTAAACCCGTCCCGTGAAATCAATGACCTGCCGCCCAAATAATGAAGCGCTTTAACAAGCAAATTGAGCCGGCTCGTCAACGACTAAAAAACGGAAGCCAGCGTCGGACCTGAGAGCAATATAGCTTGTATTCGGCGCCGAAAGCTTTCCGCAACTGCGGCTCTTCATAACCTATGACCAACAAATGTATCACGATGCCGACGCAAACCGCGTACGTTAACAGGCTAATAGTCTGAAAAAGCACTGCCCAGCCGACAAGAATCGCTAGCACTCCCAGATACATGGGGTTTCTCGTGTAACGATAGGCCCCATGGACAACGAGCTTCTTTGGCGCGTCTATCGGCGCCGGCGTCCCGCCTCCGACATAGGCGAATCCCCAAACGCAGTAACTATAGAGAATCCCGCCGGTTATGAAAAAAATCAACGCCAACCCAACGCCTTCGTTTAAAACAATCGGCTGTTCTCGTACGATCAACCACGGAAATAAGCCCGCCACCGAACCCGGAACAACCAGCGTAAAGATGAGGTTTTTAAAAAAAAGCATCATAGCGACCTACTCGATGTAAATTAGCGACGGAAAAAAGGCAATGGCGCTGTTGCCATCCCGTTAAGTTGACCAAGACGCTATTCTATTGTTCGATGACTCGACCTGCCCAGTTTTTCTGCAATTATTCAGCGGACTATTAAATGACTGGTAGTCACAGATTTAGGCAATGCCGATTTAATCAACACTTCCTTAACTATGTTAGACTTTCTTCCTAGGGTCTATTGATTTTTTCTCGAGTTTCCGACTAGCCCCGCCCATCCCTATAGAGGAGAGGAGCCATGTTAAAAATCAAGAACATGTTGTCACTGTTGCTTTTTTCCATACTGATGCTGCCCCCTTGCGTTGCTCTAGCAAAAACAACAACGCAGAATAGCTGGGCTTCTTTGGCTTTAATCGAGTCCGGTTGTCCTGCTGACTCTGAGCAAAGCCAAAAGCTCGACCAATTAAAACATGCAATCGTCTCCGCCGAGTCCGTTCAACAGGCTCGTTCCCTCGCCCTTGCCCCCACAGAATCGGCCATCGAGGCGATAAACAATGCGCGCGCCCTCATGCCCTTCAGCGATGAGCTTCGTAACGCCGAAATGCGGCTTAGTGAAACCCGCTCGCGTATTTTATTAGCTTCTTCCCAGACAGAAGTCGCCGATGAATTCTCCGGCATGATGCTGGCCAGTTTAGACGACGACAATCCGGCGCGTGTCAACGTCGGCAATACAACGTGCAATTACTCGACGGGAGAAATCATCGCTATCGTGCTCGGCCTTATTCTCGGCATCATTCCCGGCCTGATCTTACTTTTCCTGCTTTGTTGACGGACGGCATGACTATATTCTGTCGGCAATTGTGCATATAGGTGCAGATTTAGCCGCGCAATGCGAGTAAATGTTCGCACCCTACCGCAACAATTCCCATCAGTTTAAGGGTATGGGGTGTGTTTGGCGAGGCATCTTCTGGAGCAAGTAACTGATAGTAAAAGTATTTTTATACTGAATAGTTACAAATAACTGAGTACTAGCCATGATCATGGCCAAAAACGGGCCGACTGATCACCGATCAAAATGCCGTCATCGATGTTCGATAACGAAGCCCGTCTTATTGCTATACTTGAGTTTCACCACTGACCAAACTCACTATGCGTCCGAAAAACATCAAATCCTCAATCCATGGCATGGCGTTGATGCTGCTACTGTCCAGCCAAGCGCTCCAGGCGGAAACGGTCAAAGTTCCCTTGCAACTCGACTTCCCGCTGCTGCGTCAGCTGGTCGTGAACCAGCTTTTCCCTGGAGAAGACGTTTCAACGGAGCTGTTAAACGACCCCAACGGCTGCAGCAGCATCGTCCTGTCCGAGCCGAAACTGAGCGAAGCTAACCAACACTTGCAAATCCTTTCCCGACTCGACGTCAGCCTGGCCGTCAAAATGCTGGACCGCTGTGTGAAACTATTAGACTGGCAGGGTTATGCGCAAATTATCAGCGATCCGGCCATCGCCCCGGATAATCCGCGCCTGCTTTATCTACGGGTGCTGGACAGTCATTTAATCAGCCTCGATAACGAACGCCTAAGCTCCGGCCCGATATGGGACCAAGCCAGAAAACAAATACATCCGTGGTTCAAGCGTTTCCGCCTCGACCTGACTTCCTCCATTGAGGAACTGCAAGACGTTCTACCCTTGTTTCTACCCAGGCATACGCATGCGCAGTTGGACAGTCTGCTGGCGTCATTGCAGATAGCCGATTTACAAGTCGCCGCAAACGGCATACGCGGGGATTTAATGTTCCAGCTGGCCCCCATTAGCCTACCCCAGCAGCCCGAGCGGCCTTTGACCGAACAGGAGCAAGAACAATGGCAACAGAAATGGCAAAGCATGGATGCCCTGCTAACCTATGCGATTAAACACTATGCGGCCGCCACCGAACTTGAGGAGCTCAGACTGGCGCTGTTCGACATTCTACTGGATGCGCGTTATCAATTGCAGGAGGCATTGCAACAAAACCAAACCGACGATCCGCTCAGACATTGGTTTATAGACAGTTGGACGCGACTGATTCCAGTTTTGCAACAAATCAGCGCCAAAAACCCCAAACATGCGACGCTGGGTTTGATGACCCTGGTCACCGCGAGCGATGCATTACGCACCCTGGACAAATTAGGCCCCCGCTTCGGCTTGACTATTTCAGTCGATGGTTTGCGCAGGCTGGCGAGGATGCTGAATCATGATCGCGAAGGCGCCCCGTTAAACTATGATCAGGCAGAGGACCCGGAACTGTTGCGCCTGTTTCGATTCCCCAAGGCCGCCGACGTGCGCGGCGAGACCGCTTTCGACCTCTGGCCGATCGGCAGCGCACAGGCGGCGGCGACTAGACCGCTGAACCGGTGGGTTCCTGCCGACGATGAATTGGCGGCCTACCTGTTGACGGTGCGGGATCTGCTACGCGACAAGGCCCTCAGTGCGAGCGCGAATAATGGCTCATTGACATCAGCCCAACAAGCTGTATTCAGAAAACTGCTGATGGCCACGGCCTGGCAGGAAAGCTGTTGGCGACAATATGTGGTAAAGCAGAAAAAAATCGTCCCGTTACGCTCCAACACTGGTGATACCGGCATCATGCAAATTAACGAAAGAGTCTGGCGCGGATTCGTCGACCAACACAAACTGCGCTGGGATATTGACTACAACATCGACGCCGGCAGCCGAATATTGCTCAACTACATGACTCGTTACGCAATCAAAAACGGCGAACACAAAAGACGCGGCGGCCTCGATAACTTGGCGAGGGCCACCTATTCCGCCTACAACGGCGGACCGGGGCAATACTCGCGTTATCGGAACGGCAAGTCGGCGCATAAGGCCATAGACCAGGCCTTTCACGACAAATACCTGACCGTCAAAAAAGGTCGGGAACTGGCCGTCGCCGAATGTCTGGGCGCCGGTCAATTAGACCTTCAAGCAAGCCCTAAGAGTGCGCCTGCCGTCGCCGATAAGACACAACGTCCCGCCGCAACGAAAAAGCGCATCCTTGATGATGCCTGGATCAAAAACCAGAGCCAAACTCATTTCACCCTGCAACTGGGGGTATTCAGTTCTAGCCAGGCGGCAAATGCATTTATCCGCAGACAGAAAGTAATCGGCGATTATGCCGTTTACCGCCGGCAGCACGACAATCGACCGCACTATACCGTTGTCTATGGCCGCTTTCGCGACCGCCAGCTCGCCATGCGTGATAGCCGCCGTTTCACCCCACTCAAACCCTGGATACGCTCGTTTAAGGAGATTCGAGCGCATATGAATTAAGCCATTGAGAAACCCCTCTAACGGGGTGAAACTCCATCCCGAATCTTTCAACCCGAGCCAAACAATATACAAGACGCTCGCAATGGATTGAATCCCCCCAGTTTAATGCCTGCCAAATTCATTTTCCGGTCGTGTTCTCTATGCGCTCTCTGTCTATTGCCAGCAGACGGCTCTGCAGCTCCGGCAATACCTTGCTGAGTTGAGTAATATCCTTAATCGTCAAACGCAACAAGGTGGCATAGGTTTTGGCGACGACCGTCGCCGAACGCCGCGATTCTTCAAACAAAGCATGTTCTCCAACCACGCAGCCCTCCCTTAATTCGGCCAAGTGTTGGTTTTGTCCATGCTGATTCAATTTGAAGACATTCAACCTGCCCCCAACCAGAATATAAATGGCATGGCCCTTATCGCCTTCGTTAAAAATCGTATCGCCTGACAAAAAGTTGACGTATTGGGCATTGCCAGCCAACTTTTCCAGTTCCTGTTCGGGCAATCCCTTAAACAGCGAAACATGGTTAATCCAGTCATCTCTACGATTCAAACTGAGCGCCGTTTTCATCATCGGCAGTTTTTTCAACGCGACATGCAGCCGCTTGCCGATATGATTGTAGACCTTGGTGCTGATTTTTCCCTCTTCATGTTCGTCGTTAATCAGCTTCAGCGAATATTTCAATGCGACGCGCTGAAACAACACGTTTTCATATTGATGATAAAAATCGCTGTAATGTTCGGCAAAAGTCCGTAAGCGTAACTGTCGCCTTCTCAGCCTATCCTGGTATACATTTCTGAGCCGATGATATTGATAAGGGTCTAGAAAATGTTCTTGCTCCTTGAGCAGTCTCAACGCCGCATGCGCCAGCAAGACGCCGGCGATATCATGCTGCAAGCGGTTGGAAAAACGCAATTCCTGATACTTCGTCAATAACGATTGCGTCCAGTCATGCTGACCGAGAAAGTTGATGATTCGCCATTCGCTGCGAACGAAGATGTTCTTCGCTTCCGCCAGATTGTCATTTCGCTTCTTCGGTTGCTGAGAGCTACGCGCCTGATCATGATGCAGCAAATCCCTGAAGGTCAGATAGGTGTAATAATTCAATAAGCCGATATCTTGCAACAGCTCCAACTCGTCCTTTTCCGCGTCAATCGCATTGATACGGACCAATTCCAGACGCTGCGAGCGATTCAAGTCTTGACTATGGCTTTGTAAGTCCTGTTCCATCTCATGCTCTATCGACAGCTTGAGCTCCTTATCCAACAAATGCATCTGTGAGAACTGCTGCAATACCGCATCGACCGCATTATTGACCCGTTCCAGATTCTGTTGCAATTCCGCCTTCTCACCCTCGGCCAGCCCGTCGATTCTACGCCAACGAATCAAGTAACGGATCGTCGAGGCATTGATCAACAGACTCACCAAGACCACGCCCAGAGTCAGTTCGAACAACAATCGTTTTTCCGCCAGCGTATCCGGCACCGTCAACACGATGGCGATCGCCAACCCGCCTCTCAATCCGCCCCACCACATCATGTGCTGGCTACTAACATCGACCCTAGGCAGCCTAAAAAGCTTAATCGTCATCGGTAAAAAACCATAGACGCCAATACCTCGGGCGACGGTGACCGCGATGACGGCAAACGCGATCGGCTGCCAATACTGGGCCAACACCACGATATCGATCGACATGCCGATCAGCAAAAACAATAGCGAATTGCAGATCAATACGAGTACTTCCCATGTGGTGTAAACGGCGTCGCTAGTCTCGCCGGAGAGACGCATCAGGCCGGCCACGTTGAGGCAAATGGCCGCGCTCAATACCGCCATGACGCCGGACACCTCAAAGGCATGCTCGGCAAAGATGAAACAGAAATAGGGCATGATCAGGGAGAAAACCACCGGCGCCGAAGAATCTTCATGGTTCAATCTGACCATCAATTCACTCATCAGCAAGGCAACCACTACGCCGACGCCTATCCCGCCGAGAAATACCCGGAAAAACTCCGGGATTGCCGGCAATGCATTGCTATAGGAAAACTGAGGCGTCAAGACCATCGCCAAGATCATATTAAACAACACGATGGCGGTCGCGTCATTGAACAGCGACTCCCCTTCAACCAGCACCGTCAAGCGTTTGGATATGCCCAAGTTTTTGAAAATCGCGACGACGGCGACGGGATCGGTGGCGGAAATCAAGGCGCCGAACAACAACGCCACGGCTATGTCGACATCCAGTGTGAACCACAGACCTATCCCCACCAATAGCATCGAAATCAACATGCCAGGAATTGCCAGCAACAATACCGGCCAAATATTTTTCAACAACTCTCGCGCATCGATTTTCAACGACGCTTCAAAAATCAGCGCGGGTAAGAAGACGAAAAGCACTAATTCACTGGTGATATGGAAATTTTTCAACAGCGGAAAAAAAGGAATATATGACTTGGCCAGATTAATCGCCATACCCAGAATCACTAGCATCACGGTATAGGGGACCGTCAAATGTCTGCTGAGACCGGCGGTCACCATCGCCAGAAATAACAAACTGAAGGCGACAAGAAGAATTTCCGATAGCTCCATTAAGTGTCCCGGCATAATTTCGAGTGCATTAATACTCCAGAATTAAGCAACAATAAGCAGCTCATGACTCCCTTGGAGATCATACTACGTTACCGCAGATATGGGGCGTTTGGCGGCACTTCCCATATATGGAGATCACAAAGTGCGTAAGGTGTGGCTGGCGACGATTGCGGCGACAAGGATGCCCGCCCCCATGGTTTTCATCGACAGGCGCGCTCCATACCTTATTTTAGCGTTTTTTTTCGAGCTGACGCAGGATCGCATTGTACAGAGAAAAACGAACTTTAACGCAGCACTTAATGCCATTTCATAAAATTTAGCGTACCATATTACGCCTGAGGGTGTCGGTGTAATAGATGGCCTTATAGACCTTCCGGCGCCTTCGTATAGGCTGTTTTAATTGATTTGACTGGATTGTTCTTCAGTCCTATGTTCAGCCCTCCATAAACACATACCGGAACAGTGTAATTTCATGCACTTAGCATGACTGATCACGATTCACTGAATAAACCGGAGCCGCTATAAACCCTAGCCAGAGGCTATTTATAGTTGACTTTTAAGGCAAAATCATTCAATTTACGCATCTGGTATGGCCGCAATCAATGGATTCAGGTTGAGCATAAACTGGATTATAAGTAAAGCCATCCAATAAAAGCTTTAAAACTAATATTAGTCTTAATAACACAAAATCGTACTCTGTCTAATTAACAGAATACCAGGAGGAAACATATGAAGAAGCCTGTAAAAAGCTGGCTGCTTGCTTCAACTGTAGCTGCTTTACTAGCTGCACCAACTGTATCTACTGCTAACAGCGGCGTTGAAAAACTGACACAAAACCCGGCTAACTGGGCGACCTGGGGCGGCAACTATGCCGGCACCCGTTACAGCGAACTGGATCAAATCAATAACAAAAACGTAAAAAACCTGCAACCAGCCTGGTCTTTTTCTACCGGTGTACTGCGTGGTCATGAAGGTGGTCCTTTAGTTGTTAACGACGTTCTATACATCCACACTCCTTTCCCCAACACCGTTTACGCGATCGACCAAAAAACCCAAGCGGTCATCTGGGAATACACACCGACTATGGATGCAGATGTCACTATCCCGGTTATGTGTTGTGATACCGTTAACCGAGGCCTGGCATACGGCGACGGCAAGATTTTCTTGCAACAATCCGACACTGTTTTGACAGCATTGGATGCAAAAACCGGTAAACGCGTCTGGAGCGTGCAAAACGGCGATCCTAAACTGGGCATGACCAACACGCAAGCGCCTCTGGTTGTCAAAGACAAAGTCCTGACCGGTATTTCCGGCGGTGAATTCGGTGTTCGTGGCTTCCTGGCCGCCTATGACATCCGTACCGGCGAGCTGGTCTGGAAAGGTTATAGCATGGGTCCAGACGCAGACACGCTGATCAACCCTAACAAAACCACTACCTGGGAAAACGGTAAAGTTCAAAAAGTCGGCGCTAACTCAAGCCTGAAAACTTGGGAAGGCGACCAATGGAAAATCGGCGGCGGCACCACTTGGGGCTGGTACAGCTACGATCCTGACTTGAACCTGGTCTATTACGGTTCAGGCAACCCTTCGACCTGGAACCCGGCACAACGTCCAGGCGACAACAAATGGTCCATGTCTCTGTGGGCGCGTGACGCCGACACCGGTGAAGTCAAATGGGTCTACCAAATGACGCCACACGATGAGTGGGATTTCGACGGCATCAACGAAGTTGCGCTGGTTGACCAAAAAATCAACGGCCAAATGCGCAAAACCGCCGTTCACTTCGACCGTAATGGTTTCGGCTACACCTTGGACCGTGTCACCGGTGAACTGTTGGTTGCCGAAAAATTCGACAAAACCGTTAACTGGGCGACTCATGTCGACATGAAATCCGGCCGTCCTCAAGTGGTCGATCGCTACTCAACCGAATTCAACGGCGAAGACGAAAACACCACCGACATCTGTCCGGCGGCGTTGGGTGCTAAGAACCAGCAACCCGTTTCTTACTCACCGCAAACCGGTTACTTCTACATCTCAGGCAATCACCTGTGCATGAACTACGAACCCTTCGAAGTTTCTTACACAGCAGGCCAACCCTATGTAGGCGCGACTCTGACCATGCGTCCAGCACAAGGCGACGTCATGACCGGCAAACCTGATGGTTCTTACAACCTGGGTCAATTCACCGCTTGGGATGCGACTACGGGTAAAATCGTCTGGTCTAACAAAGAGCAATTCTCTGTATGGTCTGGCTCTGTGGCGACTGCCGGCGGCGTGGTTTTCTACGGTACGCTGGAAGGCTACCTGAAAGCAGTTGATGCGAAAACCGGTAAAGAACTATACAGATTCAAAACCCCATCAGGCATCATCGGTAACGTCAACACTTGGGAATACAACGGTAAACAATACGTTGGCGTACTGTCAGGCATCGGCGGTTGGGCCGGCATCGGTATCGCAGCCGGTCTGGATTCAGGTGAAGAGTCCTCCAACTCTGAAGGCCTAGGGGCAGTTGGCGCATACAGAAGCCTGAGCTCTTACACCAAACTGGGTGGTGTATTGACTGTATTCGCTTTACCTGGTAAATAATAAAGTCTGACTTTTTAGAAAGACTTTAATAAAGAGCCCCGGCCGTGTCTTTCGGCCGGGGTTTTTTTTTGCTGTTAAAATAGCCTAACTGTTCGCAATATAGACTATGAGTATCAGCTGTTGATGGAAGAAGCGTGCTGCATAGCGATGAGCCAAGGCAGGAGCCAGTTGAGCTGCCGAGGACATATTGACAGCGCCTTATGGAATCAATACCTGATACTCTTCATGATTCTTATACCGAACAGAGATCAAAAACAACGTTTCGCAGCCTGCGAAAAACCGGGTGTAGCAAAAACACTCTCCGGATCCCATTGCACTGTATCCGGGCTACAATACGGCATACAAAAACCAGTTTAACCAATGAGGAGATTTATGAAGGTCATTTCTGATTCCATTAAAATGCTTGCATGCATCGGCCTACTGACTGGCTCAGTCAGTCACGCCCAGGAAAAATTCAAGGTCTGCGCCGACCCGCTCAACCCGCCCTACTCCACCAAGGAACAAACCGGCTATGAAAACAAGATCGCGCGGCTGTTCGCCGACCAATTAGGCCAGGAACTGGAATACTATTGGTTTCCTCAGCGCATCGGCTTTATCCGCAACACCTTGAAAGCCGAAATTGAAAACACCAACCAGTATCGCTGCGATGTCGTCATCGGCGTCCCATCGGGCTTCGATTTCGCCAAAACCACCAAGCCTTATTTTCATTCCACCTATGTTTTATTGATCGCTAAAGGCAGAGGCTGGGACGATATCAGCGAGGCGTCACAACTGGCGGAGCTGCCACTGCAGCGTCAAGAAGCTTTAAAAATCGCGATGTTTGACCGGGGTCCCGGCACTGCCTGGCTGCAAAGACAAGGCTTATTGGATCAGGGCATCCCCTACCAAAGCATGACCGGAGACGACAAAAATAATGCCGCCATGCAGATCGACAAAGATCTTCGCAACGGCGTCATCGACATGGTCTTACTCTGGGGTCCGATGGCGGGTTATATCATCTCACAAAGTCCTGAAGACAGTTACACAATGATTCCGATGCAGTCGGTTCCCGGCCTTAAGTTTGACTTCTCAATGGCGATGGCGGTTCGTTATGGCGACAATAAGAGAAAGGAACAGCTGGAGAGACTGATCGACAACAATATCGACCAGATTCAAGCTATCATCAAAAGTTATAACATCCCCTTGCTTCCCATCCCAGAGCATCAGCCCAGACGCGAAGACGACGATTAATATCATAACCCTAGTACATAGAGCCAATATTATTCTGCCGGCAATTGTGAATGTAGGTGCAGATTTAGCCGGGCAATGCGAATAAATTCGCACCTACCTCAACATTTCCCCAGAGTTCCCTCATTAAAAAATACCTTCTGGGCGGGGCGGGTTATTTAACCCGCCCCGAACGTTTAACTTACTCTAGTCACGGTTGAATCGTTCAGGACCTCGTTGACCCGCATTTCGCATAGCGATGCGGACCACTTGCTTTTCGCGTCGAGGGCGGAGCTCCTACGCAAAGCACCGTCTTGCCTTCGTAGGGCGGGGCTTCGCGAAGCAAGCCGCCAAAAACCGCCACCGGAGGCAAAATAGGTCATTGTGGTATCCAGGCGCATTGCCTGGCGGCGAATCACCCTACGATTGCATGCCAATGTGGCGTTGCCTTAGGATGTGTCGAACACCGTGAAGCGCATCAAAAACCGGTGCGCTTCTATTTAATGAGGTAGCTCATTTCCCTGCTTGGTGTTCAAAAAGGGCATGGCTGGCGCCTATCGAGTACCCGTCATATTTAACATGACTGAGTACTAGTCTTCGCGACTAGGGCAATTCCGGTGACTCGCTATATGGAAAATCGCCACGAAAGACATGAAGCCGATGTTTGCTCCATCCACTTCTTTTCACCAGCAATTCCCACTTTGGCGTTCAAAAAGGGCATGGGGTGTGTTTGGCGAGGATGTCGGCAGCAAGGATGCTGCCGTCAAGCCCCCCAGGGATGGGTTTACCCAGCACCTAAATTCCATGGCTACAGGACTATATTTTACATTCCAGGATAATTTAGGTGCTGGGTGAACGGCGCTCCTCGATAGACACACCCCATGCCCTAAACCCCGCAAAAATACTCAAACTGATGGGAATTGCTGTCTTTTCACGGCGGAATTGATACTACTTAGTGTCTGACAGAAAAAGCCTTTTTTTCAACCGATACCCAACTTTTGCCACACTCATTTTGATCAGCCCAGGCCATTTTCCGGAAAAAATCCATCGCTGTCTCGTCTGATTTCTTCATTAGCGGGCCATTCACCGGTCTGCGGGCGCAACTATCCTGTAGTGAGCCTTTTCTCGCTCCGATGGTATTGTTCAGGCCGCTTGTTGGTAGGGGCCGCGCTTGCGTTTTTCTTTCGCCTGCGCCTGCTGACGCAGGATGGCGCCCAACCGTTTGATATTGCGCGAGACGACCGCCAGTGCGACATAGCGTTTGAAGCCATCGAGGCCGTGGTCGGGGCAGATATCCAAGCCGTTATGCTCCAGGGCATTGATGGCCGATTCCACGGCGGAGTGTTGGTGGCGTAGTTGTTTAAAAGCATTGCTGCCTTCCCGCGCTTGATCCGCGGCGCTGAGTCGGCCTTTTTTGGGCAGAATCACCTGTTCCAGATGATTTTTCAGTTCCTTTTGGTTAGCCGGGCTGTGAAAGCCTTTGTCGAAGCTGGTCACGGTCAGTTCGGGGAAGCGCCGGCGCGTTTCGGTGACCATGTCGACGGCGACTTTGTCATCGGTTTGCTTTTCCATCACTAGGTGGTGAAGAACGAAGCGATGGTGGTCCTCCATCACGCAGACCCTTAAACCCAACTCAACCGGGACGCCTGCTTTGCCTACAGGGATGTAGGTAAGGAGCGTGAGCAGGAGCGGAAGCTTTGCCTTTGCTGATCCATTCGGTGTGCGGTTCAAACACGGAGAAGATCTTTTCGGCATGAGGGATGGTTTCGCTGCGTATGACGCGGCGCTCAATTTGGTCCAGCAGCAGGCGGGCATAGGCCTGGTAGGATTGCAACGGCTGCGTTTCATCGGCCAGGGCGCCACGGTCCAGGGCTTGTTTTAAGGTGCGCTCGGATTTGCCCAGGTAGGCGCTCGCCAGGTCCAGGTAGGTCTGATGAGCCTGTTGGATGGCTTGTTCCCGTACGGCTTGTTTGTTTTCATCCTGGCTGGTGGAGCGTTTGAGCTGTTGAGCTCTTCGGTACTGTTGTTTGAGTCGCCGGATGTTGTGCCGGTATTGGCGCCAGTCCGGCAGGTCATAGTGTTTCGCCAGCGTATGACTCTCTTCAATGGCTTTGCGGATCGCATCATACAGCAGGTTGATGTCGGTCGGAAAATGGACGTCGGTTTCGACCACAAAGGAATCGCACCGCCCTCTCAGTTTATCGCTGTGGTCGACCGTCGCGGCGGCAGTCGAGTCACTGCGGACGGTTGGCCCAGCGTTTGGCTTTTTTTTTACCAGGGCATGGCCGGCTCTGACCACTTCCTGGTTGATTTGATCGAACAGTTCCGGGGTGAACAGCCTCAGATTGTCTTTGATGCGCTGGAGAGAATACTTCGTGTCGTCACACCAGTCGCTATGGCCCAGCATCTGTCGAATGGTATTGTGGTGGTTGGCCAGTTCATGGATGCGGTCATAGTCGGTATTCAGGCCCAGACGCAAAACGCCCAGCACTAGAATTTTCCATTGTTCCAGGCCGGGCCGACCGCGCCCTGGGTCAGCGGGTTGCTGACGCTCTGCTTCGCTAAGGCCCTGACCGCTTCGGTAGGGGATAACCTGCTCGAGGATGGCGAACACACGGTCGCGCAGTTCGGGCGTGGTATAGATGTACTGCAACCCTAGCAGCAGTTGCGGGATGTCGTCTCTGGATTTGAGGTTAATCTCGATGTCGGCAATATCGACCTGACCGAGGCTCATTTGCGGATTCTTGACGGTGCGCATAGGATTTCAACGGACGAAGATTTCTGGTTTTCGTAAATTTTTATGGCGGCGCTCACCTAAAATCAGTACCTTACGGATTGAGCAACGCAACAATCGTGATTTTGGGCTGCAAACTCATTTCCCGGAATTCATTATATCCCATTGATTATTTTAGGGATAATCAATTTTCGGTCAGGCACTACTTAGATTACTCACATCGGCGACCAAACAGCTCCACTAAGTGCTTTAACCTGCCCGCATGCTCTTCCGTTAACTGATCCCATTCGAATCGCCAACGCCAGTTGCCTTCGATGGTGCCAGGCGTATTCATGCGGAATTTGGAGCCCAGACATAGAACATCCTGCATCGGCACTATGGCCAAGTTAGCAACCGACGCAAATGCGGTGCCGATCAAGGTGAAAGGCATTTGAGTTTGAGTAAACCCCAGATACTCATAAACACGATGCTTCTCGTCATCATTAAGCGCATTAAACCAGCCTAACGTCGTGTCATTGTCATGCGTGCCAGTGTAGACCACGCTGTTTTGCGTACAATTATGCGGCAAATAAGGATTATCGGCGCCACCGTCAAAGGCGAACTGCAATATCTTCATCCCGGGCAAGGAAAAATCATCCCGCAGCGCCTCCACCTCTTCGGTGATAACCCCCAAATCCTCGGCGACTAACGACAGGGACGGATATTCCGCCTTAATCGCCTTCAGCAAGGCATGACCGGGGGCGGCAATCCATTGGCCATTAATCGCCGTGTCTTCGCTGGCCGGTATTTCCCAAGCCGATTCCAAACCGCGAAAATGATCGATGCGCAAGATATCGAACAACTCATCCTGCGTTTTGATTCTTTCCCGCCACCATCTGAAATTCGTGCTCAACAGATAATCCCAGTCGTAGTGCGGATTGCCCCAACGCTGACCGGTGGCGGAAAAATAATCCGGCGGCACGCCGGCCACCACTTGCATCTCGCCCTCTTCATCAAGCTTGAAAGCCTGACGATTAGCCCAGACATCGGCGCTGTCATAAGAGACAAAAATAGGAATATCGCCAAATAACAGCACATCATGCTGTTCGGCAAACAGTTTGAGCTCTTGCCATTGATTGTAAAACACGTATTGTTCGAATTTAATGATTTCGATGGTTTCACTCAAGCGCTTCCTGGCTTCCCTGATCGCCTTAGGCTCCCTTTGCTTCAGATACTCCGGCCAATGATTCCAACTGCGTCCGCCGAATTTTTTATGCAAGGCATAGAACAGGGCGAACTCATCCAGCCAGTAGGCCTTTTCGCTGCAAAAACTGACGAAATCTTCTTGTTCGGTGCCCGTCGCTAACTCCTTAAACCCCTGAAAGGCTTTTCTGACCAAGTTACTGATCACCAAGCCATAGCCTTCGTAACTGACCTCGGCGCGCCCGGTGCGTTGCAACCAACCTTTATTTTCCAGCCACTCGATGCTGATTAACGCCGGATTGCCGGCATGGGCCGACATGCATTGGTAAGGGGAACCATCGCCATGCGGTATACCTAGCGGCAGGGTTTGCCAGACGCTGATGCCTGCATCATGAAGGAAACGGATAAAATTATAAGCCTCCTCCCCCAGGTCTCCACATTGGCCTGCTCCTGGCAAGGAGGTGATATGAAGTAGAATGCCGGCGCGGCGTTTGTTTAAATGGTCGCTCATTATCCGTTTTTACAAAATGTTTAATATGGCTATTAACAAACCACAGGTGAATTTGACTTAGGCTGTATCCTATTTGGTTTTCAAGACTGTCGACAACAAGGCAGATTTTTGCTCCAGGCGGGCGCTGGCATTCCCACCGTCCCTGGCGGTCTACCACTCCCGCTCCAGGCGGGCGCTGGCATTCCCACCGTCCCTGGCGGTCTACCACTCCCGCTCCAGGCGGGCGCTGGCATTCCCACCGTCCCTGGCGGTCAGAATCTGCCAACACAAGGTGCAACGTGAGCAGGAGCTGTTTGTTGCCAACAACGCATTCATGCCGGGTCTTGAAAGCCAAATAGGGAAACAACCTGCAGTAGGTTAATTAACCATAATGATTAAATTTCTTTACCACGCCTCATCGCGCCGCCCATGGCCGGGGCGCCAGCGCCCTTGGTAAAAGACAGCTCAAGATAGGCCGGAGGCTCCTCATCCAATAGTCGATACAAATTAGTCAGATTCAACCGATACTGCTTTTCAAAATCACTGACCGCCTCACCGGGATTGTAATCACCAAACCACCAGAACCAATCTGACCCTTCGCAGACCGCAAGCTGCAACTCCGCTTCGGCAATGGCCTGTTCGGTTAATTTACCGGATAAAACGGCCTTGTCAAAACTCTCTTTAACGTCGCCTAGCATATCCCATCCCCTGTTCTTATCGGGGCTACCGATCCAGGTGGAAAAAGTGCCGTATACCCAACTGCCCGCCACCAACTTAGGCAAGGACTTGACCGTCACATGGTCGCCGAGACATTCGGAGAAGGTCGCCAATTCTATGTTCGGATGATCACTCAAGCGCCGATACAAGGCGCTCAGAAAATGATAGCCGTTTTCAGGAAAATATTCCCAGGCGTTTTCGCCATCCATGATAATCGAAACCACGCTGCCCGCCGGCTCATGGCGGACGGTATTTTCTAGATGATGAATCAAGTCGGCGACGGCGTCATCGGCGTGCCATTTGGAATATTCAAAGCCAATTAAATCGGATAAGCCATCATCACGAAAAAAACAGGCTATGTCGCTATCGGCTAGCTTATAGGGATGATGCACCCCCTTGGCCTCGATTCCAGACGCATGTAAGCTATTATGCAAGACACTGCCTCCGCTAGCCGTCCATTTAAAGCCGAATTCGGACAGCAAATCCAAGGTTTTGGCGCTGACGCTGCCTTCGGAAGGCCAGCACCCTAGCGGCCTAAAGCCAAAGAATTGTTGGAAGGTATCAATGCCTTTTTGTAAATGCCATAACACCCGCTCTTCACCGCCTGGATAAGATTTAAGCTCAGGCAACGAGGCATCGGGCATCGCTTCATGGGCTGAGGCAATATCCAGCATCAGCGGCATGATCGGATGGGCATATGGAGTCACCGACAACTCCACCCGCCCCTGAATCGCCAGCGTTTTATATCGACCGATGACGCCTTTCAGCAAATCATTGATCAGTTCCAGCAATTCTAATCGGTCGTCAAAGCTAAAACCCGAGGCTTTTTCGATCAACCTTTGCGCACGATTATCGTCTTTTTTTACCGTTTCTCCCAACCAGGCCAGGTGATACCAAACCAGTATATCGGTGATGAACTGTTCATTGACATAGTTAACGCTGTCCTGATGCGACTCGACCCAGCTCGCCATATCGACCAATCGGGAAAAAACCGGATAACGATCGACCTGTCTTTCTCGATTGGCTTTCATGCAGTTTTTCAGCAATTTCAATCGATCGGCAGCGTGACTAGGAACCGCCTGCCCCGCCAAGGCCGCCAGCAAAGGATCCTTGATCAGACTGCGCTCGCTTAAAAAACGGTTAATCTGGGCGGCATAATCTTCGATTTGTTCCAGCAGGATCGGCGCGAAATTGACTACCGCCTTGGCCGCAGGAACCGCTTCCAAATGCGCCACCATGTCGACATAATCCTTGATGACGTGCAGATAGGTCCATGGCAACATGAATTTACCGGTCTGCCTGTCCCGGTATTCGGGCTGATGCATGTGCCAGCACAGCACCAGCTTCAGCTTCTTATCTGACATAATGTCGTCTCTGTCCCAACATATCGGAAGTTACCAACACCACGCCACCAGGACTCACATGGAAACGCCTTTCATCCTCTTCCCGGTTTTCGCCAATCACGGTGCCTTCCGGTACGTCGCAACCCTTTTCGATGATCGCCTTCTTGATACGACAGTGCCTGCCGATATTCACATCCGGTAGCACCACCGAGTCCTCGACCAGACTATAGGAATTGACCCTCACCTGAGAGAACAATAAAGAATGTCTGACCGTGGAACCCGATACGACACAACCGCCTGAGACCATAGAGTCTATCGCCTGCCCTCGCCTGTCATCGTCGTCAAAGACAAATTTGGCCGGCGGCGTTTGCGCCTGATAGGTCCAGATCGGCCAAGTCTTATCGTACAAATTCAAATCCGGCTTAACGCCGATCAACTCCATGTTAGCCGACCAATAGGCATCGATCGTTCCAACATCGCGCCAGTAACTTTGTACGCCATTCTGCATGTCCAAAAAAGGATAGGCATTGACCCGATATTTATCGATGACCGCCGGAATGATATCCTTGCCGAAATCACGATTGGAGCCCTTGGTGTCGGCGTCTTTAATCAATTGCTCAAACAAAAAATCGGCATTAAAAACATAGATCCCCATCGAGGCCAATGCGCTATCGGTTTTGCCCGGCATCAGCGGCGGATTTTCCGGTTTTTCTACGAAGGCCTTAACCCGGCGGTCGTCATCGACATGCATGACGCCGAAGGCCTTGGCGTCTTCCAGCGGGACCTCGAGACAACCGATCGTTAAATCGGCCTTATTAGCGACATGGTCGGCCAGCATCGCGCCATAGTCCATTTTATAGATATGATCACCGGCCAGCACCAGCACGAATTCTGGATTACGATGCCTCAAGATATCGATATTCTGGTAAATCGCATCCGCCGTCCCTAAATACCAGTCATGCTCGGAATGCCTTTGCTGAGCCGGCATTAAATCGACATATTCGCCGAATTCACCACGCAAAAACCCCCAGCCCTGCTGGACATGTCTAATCAACGAATCCGCCTTATACTGGGTCAAGATTCCCACCTTGCGTATCCCGGAATTGATACAGTTAGATAATGGAAAATCGATAATCCTGAATTTTCCGCCGAAAGGCACCGCGGGTTTAGCGCGCCAGTCCGTCATCTGTTTCAGACGCGAGCCGCGCCCACCCGCCAAGATCAGGGCAATGGTATTACGTGTTAGATGACTGACAAAGCGTTCTGGTTGCTGTTTATTCTCTTCCGACATTGGCATCCCCTTTTTTGGATATCTGCTGATGATTTCTTGTTTTTGTCAAATGCCTAAATAGCGCGCATTATTTTTATTGCAAACTTTGCATACCTGCTCAACCGCTTAAAGATATACTAGTACAACTGCTCGGAGTCGATAACAATATTTCATTACCCCCCCTGAATTTGTTAGTATTCCCTTTAAAACTCCTACTATACTGAGGCATTGCGAAATGAACAAGCACATCAAAAAAATCACGCTTGATTCGGATACAAAAAAAATTATTGATGCAAAGCACCATGATCCTTTTTCCGTGTTAGGGCCACACACGGTGAATGGCAAAGATATTATCAAAGTTTTTTTACCGTTTGCGGAAAGCGTTCAGCTGGGCGCTAAAGGCCCCGATTTTGAACGGATTCCGGGTACCGATATGTTCGTCTGCGATGCCGACAAGGAGGATTTAAACGAACATTATCAACTCCACTGGGTCGACAAAAACGGCAAGCCCCATCGGCAATACGATCCTTACGATTTCGGCACCGTGTTGCCCGAATTTGACCAGCACTTATTTTCCGAAGGACGTCATTGGCACATTTATCAAAGACTGGGAGCGCACCTTCATACCATCGACGGCATTGAAGGGGTGCATTTCGCCGTCTGGGCGCCTAATGCCGAACGCGTCAGCGTCGTCGGTGATTTCAATCGCTGGGACGGACGCTGTCACCCGATGCGTAACCTCGGCGGCAGCGGCATCTGGGAAATTTTCATTCCCGGTCTGACTGTCGGCAACCTCTATAAATTCGAGCTGATCAACCGTTACAGCGGCGAAATCCTGGTAAAAACCGATCCATACGGTCAACAATTCGAATTCCGCCCGCAAACGGCGGCAGTCGTCTGTCGGGAAAACCACTATCGCTGGCAAGACGCCAATTGGATGGAACATCGCCAACAAAACAATTGGCAGCATGAGGCGATGTCGATCTACGAGGTTCATCTCGGCTCCTGGCAACGCGATGCGCAAGGTAATTTCCTCAATTATAGACAGCTTGCCAAGCAGTTGGTCGACTATGTCAAAGAGCTGGGCTTCACCCACATCGAATTGCTGCCGATTACCGAACATCCGCTCGATGCTTCCTGGGGCTATCAGACCAGCGGTTACTTCGCGCCCACCAGTCGTTTCGGCTCGCCGGACGATTTCCGCTATTTCGTCGATCACTGTCATCAAAACAATATCGGCGTCTTGCTCGATTGGGTTCCCGCGCATTTCCCCAAGGATCAATTCGCCTTGGCTCGCTTCGACGGTACGCCGTTGTACGAACACGAAGATCCACGCAAGGGTGAACACCGCGACTGGGGCACGCTGATCTATAACTACAGCCGCAATGAAGTCAGAAACTTTCTGCTCGCCAGCGCTTTTTTCTGGCTGGAGGAATATCATCTCGACGGTCTGCGGGTCGATGCCGTCGCCTCGATGCTTTATCTGGACTATTCGCGCGAAGACAATGACTGGATTCCCAACATGTATGGCGGCAATGAGAACCTGGAGGCGATCGATTTCATGCGCCACCTGAACTCGGTCACTCATGAACAACATCCCGGCACCGTCATCATGGCGGAAGAATCGACCTCATGGCCCCAGGTCACCCGCCCTACTTGGACCGGCGGACTGGGCTTCTCGATGAAATGGAACATGGGCTGGATGCACGACATCCTTTCTTACTTTCAGGAAGATCCGGTCAATCGCAAATATCATCATGATCAACTCACTTTCGGCATGCTCTATGCATTTTCGGAAAACTTCATCCTGCCTTTTTCCCATGATGAAGTCGTGCATGGCAAGAGTTCGCTGCTGAACAAGATGCCCGGCGATGAATGGCAGCGTTTCGCCAACCTAAGACTGCTTTACACCTTCATGTTTACTTATCCGGGTAAAAAGCTACTGTTCATGGGCTGCGAATTCGGCCAAGGCAGCGAATGGAACTTCAATCAAGTGCTGGACTGGTATGTGCTGGACTATCCGCACCATGAAGGGCTGCTGACTTTGGTCAAGGATCTCAACAAACTCTATACGACGCATCCAGCCTTGTATCAATATGATTTCGATCATCAGGGCTTTGAATGGATCGATTGCCACGACGTCAATCAATCGGTAATCAGTTATCGCCGTAAAACAGAGCACGAAGAGTTAATCGTCATCTTGAATTTCACCCCGGTGCCGCGAGAGCAATATCGTATCGGCGTTCCAGAAGCCGGCACTTATACCGAAATCTTCAATTCCGATTCCAGCTTTTATCACGGTAGCAATACCGGTAATGGCCAGGCTCTGTCCGAACCTCTGCCATGGATGACTCTCGATCACTCGATTACCGTCACTCTGCCGCCACTGGGTGGAATCATCTTCAAACGCTAATGACGCCGCGATGAAAAAAATACTCTTTGTCACCTCCGAAGCGCACCCGCTGATCAAAACCGGCGGCTTGGCCGACGTCGCCGGCAGCCTCCCTAAGGCCTTGGCCAAACTGGGCCAAGGTCCCATCATCGACGCCACAACGGAAACGGAGTCTGAGCCAGCAACCGAACACGGCCAGGATATACGCCTGATCATGCCGAATTATCAAGACATCCAGCATGTAGAAAAACCCCGCTACATCTGCACGCTGCGCGTCGACAATCGTGATGTCAACATCCTGGAAACCCATTTGCCGGATAGCGACGTGATCGCCTGGCTGGTCGACTACCGCCCGTTTTTCGATTATCCGGGCAATCCCTATGTCGACGATCACGGCAATCCCTGGCATAACATCGCCGAACGCTTCGCATTGTTTTGCCGCCTTGCCACCGAGGTCGCGATGAACAGGGCCCATCTGGACTGGACACCGGATATCGTGCATTGCAATGACTGGCAATCCGGCCTGGTGCCGGCGCTGCTGTCGTTGGAAAGCAAAGCCCCGGCGACGGTATTCACGATTCATAACATGGCTTATCAGGGGGTTTTCCCGGGCGCAATCTTTTCGGCGCTGAACTTGCCAGGCCAATTATGGCACCCCGACGGCCTGGAATATCATGGCATGCTGTCTTTCATCAAAGGCGGTTTAGTTTATTCGGACCGCATTACCACGGTCAGCCCGACCTATGCCCAAGAAATTCAGACGCCTGAATTCGGCTACGGCTTGGAAGGCCTGTTAAGTCATAGACACACGATTTTAAGCGGCATCTTGAATGGCATGGATCTGGAACAATGGGACCCGTCCTCCGACGAGCACATCGTCAGCAACTACACCGCGCGCACGATCAAACAGAAACTACCGAACAAAACCGCGCTACAGCAAAGAATGTCGCTCCCGGTCGATGAAAATATTCCGGTTTTCGGCCTGATCAGCCGCTTGGTGGAACAAAAAGGCATCGACCTGGTGCTCGCCTGCTTACCTCATTTGGTCAAACAGCCCTTGCAGATTGTGCTACTGGGCAGCGGCGATAAGAGCATCGAGCTGAAGGTGAAAAATTTCGCACACCTTTACCCGGATAAAATCGCCGTCACGATCGGTTACGATGAACAATTGGCCCATCAAATCGAAGCCGGCGCCGATATCTTTCTGATGCCATCGCGCTTTGAGCCTTGCGGTCTCAATCAAATGTATAGTCAACGTTACGGCACGATACCGATCGTCAGGAAGACCGGCGGACTGGCTGATACGATCGAGGATGCGCTACCCCACAGCATCGCCGCCGGCAGCGCGACCGGCATCAGTTTCAACGACGCCTCGGCTGGCGCGCTGTTGGAGGCGATCAAGCGCGCACAGATTTTGTTTGAAAACAAACAGGCCTGGCGAAAGATCCAGCAAAGCGCGATGAAAAAAGACTTCTCTTGGGAGAACAGCGCCAACCAATATCTAGCCTTGTACGACGCCATCTCGGATGCCTAAGCGGTTCATTAAAGCGATACTGGCGGGGCTGTTGCTGCTCGCCAGCCCGTTGCCACATGCTGAGCAAAGAATACTGGAAGTCATTCCATTGCAGCATCGGCCGGCGGCGGAACTCCAGCCACTCATCTCGCCGCTGCTGGAAGGCTCTGACAGGATCATCGCTAACGGCGACAGCCTGATTGTCAGGACCACGGTCGACAGACTGCCGACCATTCAGGCTCTGATCAAAAAACTGGATGCCGCGTTAACCAATCTGATCATCACGGTGATCCAGAGCCAGCACAAAACGGCCCGTGAACTCAATGCCGAGGCGGCTATCTCGATTCACATGCCGCTAGACCAGCCACATCAGAGTGGAGGGAAAATGCGCGGTCTTGCCGGCAGCACCGAAGGCTTCAAAAACGACAAACATACCCAGGTTATCCGGACACTGGAGGGCAGACCGGCCCATATCGAGACCGGCAACATACAACCGCTGACCGACATCAGCATTTACGACACTGGCTATGGTTATCCAAGCGTCACCAGCAACACCCGGTTAATCGAAGCCAGCAGCGGTTTTGCCGTACTCCCCAGGCTATCGGGACACTATGTCACGCTGGAAATTTGGCCCTGGACGGATGAAATGGACAGGCCAGGCATCATAGCAACGCAAAGCGCTCATACGACACTGCGCGTCAAACTGGGAAAATGGGTGGAAATCGGCTCCATCAATCAAGATTCTGAGAGCCAACAGCGGGGCTTTCTAAGTCACAGACGCACGACTGAACAACAGGCGGTGCGGATTTTGCTGAAGGTCGAGAAAACCAATTAATTAGAAAATTTAGTTGTCATTATTCAGCGGACTATTACTTGCCCCACTTATCGAACGCGGAAGGGCATGTAGATACCGTCTTGAAAGTCAACTTTGAATTGCATAACTGCGCGGGGCGGGTTATTCAACCCGCACCGAACGTTTTGATTTTATTGGCATAGGATTGAAAGATTCAGACCGGAGTTACAAACTCCGGCCTGCTCAGATGCCGACCCGGTGGATGACCGCTCCGCTTATCCACCCTACGAATGGGGGTGAGTAGTTACTATATTTCTTTTAAAAGCGTAGACATAACCACAATTCGGGATAAAATAATCTTATATTCCAGACGTTTAAGACGGTGTCAGGTCGTTCTGGAAGAAGTGTGCGCGGCATGGAGGCCGCGCTCAAGCCCACATGGACGTATTCACCCAGCACCTAAATTCCATAGGCTAATGGCTGCGATAAATCATCTTCGTTTATTTAGATGCTGGGTGAACGGCGTCTTCTGGAAGAACTGCCTGATACAGGCGGGTTTCTTAACCCGAACTCAGGTCATACGACGAAGACATTAATCCAAATGCTTTTCTTTCCTAAGCTTCAATTTCAATAAATGCACCCGCCTGTTGTCGGCGCGTAACACCTCAAAGCGGAAGCGGCCAAATTCCAATTTTTCGCCCTTTTTAGGCAGATGTTCCAGCTGTTGAACGACGAAGCCGCCGATGGTGTCGCACTCCTCACCATCAAGGTCGGCTGCAAAATATTGATTGAATTCCTCGATCGGCGTCAGCGCCTTCAAGGTAAATTCGCGCTTATTGCGCTGCAGTATATATTCTTCCTCGGCGGCATCATGCTCGTCCTCGATTTCACCGACAATCTGTTCCAACACGTCTTCTATGGTGACCAGACCTGCGGCCATGCCATATTCATCGACGACGATCGCCATATGATTGCGCTCGGTGCGAAACTCCTTCAACAACACGTTCAGGCGCTTACTCTCCGGCACGACACTGACCGGCCGCATAATGTCTTCTACCTTCAGAGACTTATTCTGCAAGGCATAAGCCAGCAGATCCTTGGCCATCAAAATGCCGACCACTCTGCTGCGGTCCTCTTCGATCACCGGAAACCGCGAGTGACCGAATTCCAGCACCAGCGGGAAGATGGTCTCCAGTTCGGCGTCCCTAGGCACCACTACCATCTGAATACGCGGAATCATGATATCCCTGACCCGCATTTCACTAACTTGTAACACTCCCTCAATCATCGCCAAGGCGTCGGAGTCGAGCAGCCTATTCTTCTGCGCTTCCCTCAGTATTTCCAACAGATCATCCTGGTCATGCGGCTCCCCGGACAGCATTTGACCGATACGGTCAATGAAACTCTTATGCTGTGACTGACTACTCGGGGGGTTATCATCGTTCATTAGTCATTATCCTCCAGATAGGGATTTTGTATATTCAAGTGTTGTAGGATTTTGATTTCCAAGGCTTCCATCCGTTCGGCCTGGGTCTCCTCGATATGATCATAGCCTAACAAATGTAGCACGCCGTGCACAACAATATGGGCCCAGTGATCATAAGGTTTTTTTTGTTGCTGTCGCGCTTCTTCGGCCACGACCGGCGCACAAACAAGCAGATCGCCCAACAACGGCATCTCGATGCCGGGCGGAGCCTCAAAAGGGAAGCTGAGAATGTTGGTCGGACCTTGTTTATGGCGATATTGTTCGTTGAGTTCGGCGCTTTCCGCCGCATCGACGATGCGAATGACGATTTCGGTATCGGTATCGACATCGGCGAGCGCCTGATCCACCCATTGCTGGAATTTCCGTCTGTCAGGAAGTCCGCCCGCTACTGTGGCGATTTGGATGTCCAGTTGATTCATCGTTCTAAACTATTGTTCCTGGCGCTGCTCATACTGCTCATAGGCCGACACGATACGCTGCACCAGCGGATGCCTGACCACATCGCGGACACCGAAAAAGGTGAAGCTGATGCCTTCGACATCTTTCAGCACCTTTAGCACATGTATCAGCCCAGACATTCTTTCATTGGGCAGGTCTATCTGGGTGATGTCGCCGGTCACGACGGCCGTGGAGCCGAAACCGACGCGAGTTAAAAACATCTTAATTTGTTCGGTCGTGGTGTTCTGCGCTTCATCCAAAATGATAAAGGAGTCGTTCAATGTCCGCCCGCGCATAAAGGCCAGCGGCGCCACCTCGATGACATTCTTCTCGATCAATTTCTCGACTTTCTCGAAGCCCAGCATTTCATAAAGGGCGTCATATAAAGGCCGCAAATATGGATCGACCTTTTGCGCCATGTCGCCGGGCAAAAACCCCAGTTTCTCACCGGCTTCAACGGCCGGCCTGACCAATATGATGCGCCGAATCTTTTCCCGTTGCAACGCTTCCACGGCGCAGGCGACCGCCAAATAAGTCTTGCCGGTGCCGGCCGGCCCGACTCCGAAATTGATATCGTGAGTCAAGATTTTCCGCAAGTAACCTTGTTGGTTCTCGCCTCGCCCTTTGATGACGCCTCGCTTGGTCTTGATAAACACCGACTCCTCGGCTAGAGAAGACGGCGATTGCATAATCTGATCGATACTTGCGTCCTGCAGCGCCAGATGAATCTGCTCAGGCGTGATCAGCTCATCTTTGGCGAGGACGAATAACTTCTCGATCACCGCACAGGCGGCCTTGACGGCATCCTCAAAACCATTAACCCTAAAATGGTTGCCGCGATTGGAAATTTCAACCTTCAGGCGTTGTTCGATTTGTCGCAAATGGCTGTCGAATTGACCGCATAAATTGGACAAGCGTTGATTATCCGCAGGTAACAGCGTGATTTCCTGGGAAAAATTGGAACTGGACAAGGCTTAAGCGTTTTCTATAATTTTATCAACGGAGGACTCGACCAAACGTCCTCTTAAAGAATTTGGCAAGGCCTCGGTGATCAAGACATCGACGAACTGGCCAACCAAACGGGGATGAGCGGCAAAGTTTACCACCCGGTTATTCTCGGTGCGCCCGGTCATGTGTAAGGGATTCTTTTTCGATACGCCTTCCACCAGCACCGTCTGCACGGTATCGACCATGGAGCGAGAAATCGCCTGGGTCATTTCATCCAGCCGAGCCTGCAGGCGGGCCAGACGCTGTTTTTTGACGTCGACGCCGATCGGGTCCGGATAATCGGCCGCCGGCGTACCCGGTCTGGGGCTGAAAATGAAACTGTAGGAAAAATCGAAGCCCACCTCCTCGATCAACTTCATCGTATCTTCAAACTCCTCGTCGCTTTCGCCGGGAAAACCGATTATAAAATCGGAAGACAAGCTGATGCCGGGACGAGCCGCCTTGATCTTGTTGATGATCTCCAGGTAATCGGCGCGGCTATGACCGCGTTTCATTTCCGCCAGGATGCGGTCGTTGCCGCTTTGCACCGGCAGATGCAAATGATTGACCAGCTCTGGAATTTCCGCGAAGGCCTCGATGATGTCGTCGGTGAACTCCAACGGATGCGAAGTGGTAAAACGGATCCGATCGATGCCGTCGACGGCGGCCACATAATGCAATAATAGGGCGAAACTGGCGATCTCGCCGTCCGCCATTTCGCCGCGATAGGCATTGACATTCTGACCCAACAGATTGATTTCACGGACGCCCTGCTCCGCCAGTCGGGTGATTTCGGCGATCACATCCTCAAGCGGACGGCTGATTTCCTCACCGCGGGTGTAAGGCACGACGCAATAGGTACAATATTTACTGCAACCTTCCATCACCGAAACAAAGGCCTTAGGGCCTTCCGCGCGCGGCTCCGGCAAGGCGTCGAATTTCTCGATTTCCGGAAAGGAAATATCGACGACTTTTTTATGATCGTTGCGGGCTTCATTCAATAATTCAGGCAAACGATGCAGAGTTTGCGGCCCGAACACGATATCGACATAAGGAGCGCGTTTCTGAATCGCCTCGCCTTCCTGACTGGCGACGCAGCCGCCGACGCCGATAATGATATCGGGACGTTTGTCTTTGATTTTTTTCCAGCGCCCGACCGCCGAAAACACTTTTTCCTGGGCTTTTTCCCGGATCGAACAGGTATTCAATAACAGCACATCCGCTTCTTCGGGGTTTTCCGTCATTTCCAGCCCGTGCGATGTTTGCAGCACATCCCGCATCTTGTCGGAATCGTACTCATTCATCTGGCAGCCGTTAGTCTGTATATAAAGTTTTTGCGTCATATTGTCGTAGATACTCCAGCTAATCTACTTAAACCAAAAAGCCCCGATCATAACGACCAGGGCTGATAAATAGCGCGATTATAACCTGAATTGGCTAATTCAATGCAAAAAAGTTAGTCTGGCTTGTTGGCGAATAGTTCCCACATGGCATCATGGCAGAGCAGAGAAGGCCTTGGCTTGGCGATTGTTGTCGCCGCCTCATCACGTATTCGACTTATTCAAAAGCAAAGCCGGCTTGACGCCAGGCATTTGCGCCGCCATCTAGATTGAATAAATTGCGGTAACCTAATTCATGCAACGATCTGGCCGCGGCGTTTCCCATCGGACCGCCCTCGCAATACAGATAAATCGCGGTCTGCTTATCTTCCGGCAGCTTATCTTTGTAGCTTTCGATGTCGTCATAAGGAATAAAGAGATCGGTGCCTTTGATATGCCGCTGTTCGGGCGTATGCACGTCGACCAGCAGGATGTCCTCATTTTGCATGACTTGATTCAATTCATTCGCATTGATCATGGTCAGATAATCCGGCTTTTGGAACATACAGCCGGCCGCGATGAATATTAAGATAATGAATGCATAGATTTTTTTCATGACAATCGATGGAACGCAGTAATCAAGCAAACATCGTATCATTTACGCTAGCGAAAAAAAATATTTAAGGCGGATCCGTCCACATAAGGCTCATCACCCTCCTGTATGTAGGGTGGAACAAGCCTGCGGTTCCACCTCATCGGCGGCAGTAAAGCATCGTAGAATCATCGTCCGCATTTTCGCGGATCCGCTGCGCTTGATCCGCCCTACACCATGAGGCTCATTGCCTATGCGTAGGGCGGAACGAACAATGCGGTTCCCCCTCAACTTCTATTCACAATTCATTTCCACAATGTTGCTGGGTATTTCACATCCCCAATCGGCTTCATACCATCCTTTTGCCACCGCCTTGCCAAATGAGCTATAGGGCCAGCAATTCCCAATTTAAAACCTTACGTTTTCCTGGGTATTAGATTTTCACCATATAGCATGAACCGCATCAGATGCTGCCAATTATCAAAAGGCATGAACTGAAGCAAGGTTCGGAATTGTTCGAAGAAAGTGCGCCTGGAGGGCGCCGCATGGCGGACGGCCCGGTAAGCCTCGTCCAACCATTCAAGCGCGGTATGAGCGAGGAAAGCCAATAAGTTAAGGGTCGCCAAGAAGTTGGACAAATGCTGCTTGCCGTGGGCAAAGTTATGCTCGAAATGATAGCCGTGATTCTTGAGAACATTGTTGTTTTCGTTCTCTATTTTCCAGCGCGCGCGGCCTGCAGCGACCATGTCGATCACATTGTGTTCGTCGAGGGTGTGTGATGTCGCCCAGGCATTACGGTAGACCACTTCTTGTTTGGCATTGAGGATCGTCACTTCGCACCAATTGACCATTAACGCATCGTCGCTGTTGCGGAGCGGGACTTGATTGAGGTAACGGTAGCGTTCGGTCAGGCGTTGTTTGCCGTTCCAACGGCTTTTTCGAGCGTTTGGACCTCGCCGGTCCGGGTAAAATCGTCGAGCCATTCGTACAATAACGCATGGAATCAGGCTTGCAGACGAACAGAAAATCCAGGTGCTGCGCACGCACGGCCTCACAAAACGGCTGGTGACAATACAAATCATCGCCCAGCACGGTGATGCCTCGAGGAGCGTAATGAGCACCCCACGTGGTGAGCCAGCGCTTGGCCGCCGCCAATTCGCAGTCTTGTTTGTCGACGCCGTCTTGGACGCGAACAAATTCCGGCGGCAAAGGCACCACGCGGCTTTGCCCGGGGGCGACAATCACCGGTGTCACGACGGTGTGACGGTATAAGGTTTGGCCGTTTTTCAGCGTTTGTTGAGTACAGCACGGACAGGAAATCTTTTCCGAGCTGAAGGAATCGGTGCCGTCCATCGCCACCAACAAGGTGCCGCCAACACTCATGAACGGCTTCAGACAACCCTGCGTGTAAAGCTGGTCACCCACCTCGGCCAACACCGGATAGAGTGTTTCCGGTGCAATCGGATCCAGCAGGTTGCCGATTTGGCTGGTCGAAGGAATTTGATGGACACCAAAAATTGATTGCGCATTATTTCGATTGTGAAGCTTTTGCATTCGCTGCTGATAGTCCAGAAAAGACGGGCTTTGCGTAAAGAAGACCGAGAAGGCGCTCAGGGCGGCATCTTCCACCGCATATTTCCGATTGTTGCCGGGTTTGCGGTGGTCAGGCAGGTTTTCGAAGGTAGTGCGAATCTGGTTAATTATTTCCAAGTCCATTTGAATTGACCTATGGGATTATGGGGGGTGATTTACAGGTTTAAAATTGCCACTATTTTACCAGGGTTTTAAATTGGGAATTGCTGCTATAGGGCCATTGAGCCGGAGTTGTCACATAATCATGCTTAACAGGATTGTAATGGATATAGTCGATATGATTGCGCCAATCTGTCTCACCCCTGATGACATGTTCCCAAAAACGTCTCTGCCAAAACTGCTTTTCTCCTCGGTTGTTTGTGCCGTTGCTCAGCTTGATCGCAACGTAGTGTTTAAGCAAACGCCATCGTAGCGAAAAATCAGCATCACCGTCAGGAAGCCGCCAAACCGTATGAATATGGTCGGGCAATACGACTATGGCGTCTATCGCAAACGGGTGACGATTTTTTACATGTCGGAATGCCTCTCGCAGGCGATCAACATTCTCCTGGGTGGAAAACCATGCTTCGCGATGATGGGTGACCGCGGTAAAAAAATAGCAGCCCCCGGGTATATAGGCTCTACGGTAATGGCTCATACTTTTTCGGCTTATTCGCTAATTTCGATTTGGCGGATCCGCAGCGCTTGATCCGCCCTACATCATAAGGCTAATCGCCCTGCTAAACGTAGGGTGGAACAAGCCTGCGGTTCCACCTCATCGGACGCAGTAAAGCATCGTGAAATCATCGTCCGCATTTTCGCGGATCCGCAGCGCTTGATCCGCCCTACTTCATAAGGCTAATCGCCCTGCTAAACGTAGGGTGGAACAAGCAACGCGGTTCCACCTCATCGGACGCAGTAAAGCATCGTGAAATCATCGTCCGCATTTTCGCGGATCCGCAGCGCTTGATCCGCCCTACACCATGAGGCTCATTGCCTATGCGTAGGGCGGAATGAACAATGCGGTTCCTCCCTGCCTGTTTATTCGGCCAGGTTTCGCGCCTTTCTTTGGACGATATTTTCCAAATACCGGCGCCGCACCTCGTTATCGACCAGCGTCCAATTGCTAATTTCCTCAAGGCTGCGATAACAGCCCAGGCAAACATCTTCTTCATTCAAGCAGCAGCGCCCGACGCAAGGCGATTCAACCATTTCCAATTCGGGCAGTTCATCTATCATGTTGTCACTCATATTCAGTTAATAACTCTATCCAATGCACGACCTTGGCGCCGCCGGCCTGCAAATGGCTCAGGCAACCGATATTGGCGGTCGCGATCAAGTCAGGTTGTCCGGCTTGCAAATTGGCTAACTTATTGCGTTGCAATTGCGTCGCCAGTTCCGGTTGCAATAAGGAATAAACGCCGGCCGAGCCACAACATAAATGACTATCGCGCACCGGCGTCAAATGATAGCCGATGCGCGTTAAAATCGACTCGACCCTGCCATTCAGTTGTTGTCCATGCTGCAGAGTACAGGGAGAATGGAAGGCGATTTTTTCGCCGTCCGCCTTGAATCCTGACAAGTCTTCGTCGCCAATGACTTCGCCAATATCCTTGACCACCCCTGCAAAGCGGCGCGCCTTGTCCCGATAAGCCGGGTCGCGTTCCAACAACTTGTCATAATCCTTGACGGTGACGCCACAACCGCTGGCCGTCATCACCACCGCCTCCGCTCCCTGTTCGATATAGGGCCAACAGGCGTCGATATTGCGCCGCGCCAGCTCCCTGGCTTGCTGATGGTCATGCAGATGATAGGGCAACGCGCCGCAACAACCACTGTTTTCCACCGCCAACAGCGAGATCCCGAGCCTATCCAACACCTTGGCCGCCGCGACATCGATTGCCGGCGCCAATTCCGCTTGCACACAGCCCACCAACACCAACATCTGACGGCGATGCCGGCGAGTAGGCCATGGCGTCGTGGCCGCCTTAGGCGGAATTTTGCCGCGCAAAGACTTCGGCAGTATGGGGCGCAACAAGCGGACCAACTGCAGCAGCCGCCGAAAACGCTGCCGA
Source organism: Methylomarinum sp. Ch1-1 (assembly GCF_030717995.2). Taxonomy (NCBI): domain Bacteria; kingdom Pseudomonadati; phylum Pseudomonadota; class Gammaproteobacteria; order Methylococcales; family Methylococcaceae; genus Methylomarinum; species Methylomarinum roseum. Next base: position 4,243,321 of record NZ_CP157743.1, read on the forward strand.
TAGGGCAAAATGCGCCGCAAGCCATGACGCCGCCAATGCTCGAATAAGGAGCGCGCCACTCTTTCCTCGACGATCTTTCCGCCCAGGTCCAGTAAACGTCCGTACTGGACTCCGGAAGGACAGGTGGTTTCGCAAGAACGGCAATTCAAGCAACGGTCCAAATGCCGCTGCGTCAGTTTACTGACCGGACCGCCTTCCAGGGCCTGCTTCAGCAGATAAATGCGCCCGCGCGGACCGTCCCGTTCATCGCCCAGCAGTTGATAGGTCGGGCAGGTGGCATTGCAAAAGCCGCAATGCACACAGGCGCGCAATATGGCGGCCAGCTCATCGTGCTCCGGTCGTTGTTTGACGAAATCGGCCAGTCGCGTTTGCATTTACCAGTCCAGGTACAGTCGTTGAGGATTGAAAATCCCTAAGGGATCGAAGGTCTTTTTAACTCGATGCTGCAGCTCCCTGAGCTTGCCGTGCAGCGGCTGGAACAGCTGGCCGCGGCTGTCGCCATTTCTGAACAGCGTGGCGTGGCCGTTGGCGGCCGCCGCCGCGGCGAAAACTTTCTCGGCCGGTTCCTCACTGTTCAGCCAGCGTAAGGCCCCGCCCCAATCGAAATAACGGTCGCCGGTCAACGCCAGTTCAGGCGTCGCCGGCGCCAGCGAAATCCGCCACAGCGGCTGATCGGACTGAAAGAAATCCAGGCGTTGTTCGATCAAGTCATGCCAGTATTGGCCGTCATCGGCCAGCACCTCGCCACCGATTTTCTGCGCCGCCGCCCGCACCGCCTTGTCCGCGCCCGACAAGCGCACATATAGCAGTTCACCATCAAAACTGAGCGCGGAAAGCGGCAATGACTGCAACGCCAATTGCTGCATTTTCTCCATCGCCGCGGCCTTTGCTAGGCTGAAAACGCAGCTCATTTCCCGTTGCGGAATCGGCAACACTTTCAATGAGGCTTGCAATAAAACGCCTAGAGTACCCATCGCACCGACCATCAGTCTGGAGACATCATAGCCGGCCACGTTTTTCATCACCTCACCGCCGAAAGTGGCTATCTCTCCGCGACCATCGATGATCCTGCAACCCAACACAAAATCGCGCGCCGAACCGCTAAAAGGCCGTCGACTGCCGGAAAAACCGCAGGCAATCGCGCCACCGAGCGTCGCCGTGCCGGCGAAAAACGGCGGTTCAAAGGCCAGCATCTGCCCCTGCTCGGCCAGCATTTGGCGAATCTCGACCAATGGAGTGCCGGCCCTGGCGGTGATGACCAACTCCTCCGGATGATAACTGACGATGCCGCGATGTCCGCCGACATCGAGATCGACCCCCTGAGCCTTACGCCCGTAAAAAGACTTGCTGTTGCCGGCGACGATATTAACCGGCGTCCGTTCGGCGACAGCGTTTTCGACCGCCTGTTGTATCCGTCGGGACTGGTCGCATGAGCCCATATCGCAACTATTCAGCATGCGTTAGTTTTGATGCGTAATATCTTCATGTAAGCTCCGACAGCCTGAGAAATCAACAACCTACTCCTGCAATTGAGGAAACACACCCTATCAAGACAACGGCGAAATCCGAGCGATGACACCGAATTTAGGGTGATCCAGATAATGAATCTCGTTCAGCTTGAAACGGCGCTTCTCATTGAGACGATAAATCACCCACCCCTCCGGGCTGTATTCCAGGTCGGTGACCATATGTAGATAATGACCGCGCTGCAGGCGGAAATAGCCATTGAGGCTGCCGTCCGGACTTTGAATTTGCACGGCGGCGCCGAGTCTGTCGGCCTTGATTTCCTGAGTCCAGGCGACATGCAACAAGGGACGATAACCGGGAGTTCGCTCCAATTTGGCGTAAATGCCGCTCAGACTCCGGTATTGCGCAGCCACCTGCTGATAGCTGCCGAGATCGGCTAACCTGGTCGGCCATTCGATTTCGCTGTCGACCTGATCGAACACTTCGCTGTTCGGCATATCCTGGGCAAAGACCACCAGTTCTATTTTAAAGGTCTTGCTATCGGCCTGTAGAGCGGCGCTGAAAAAGCCGATCAGCAATAGCATCAGGGTATTAAAGCATCTTTTTTCCATGTTAAGCCGCCTCCGGTGTCAGCTTGTCCAGTAATCGTTTCAGGAAGTCCAACTTATCGTCCAGACTTTCGAAGCTATGAGTGAATCTGAGTTTATCGGCGCCATCGAACTTGTACTGTTGCGCCTGGCTCTGTATCAACTCGATCAGCGCCGCGGTATTGATGTTCGGCTCCTTATTGAAAATCACCCGGCCGCCGGTCGCGGTGGCTTCGATTTTACGGATGCCCAACTCGGCCGCCAGTTGTTTTAATTCGGTCACGCTGAACAGCGCCTTAACCGGCTCCGGCAATAGACCGAAGCGGTCGATCATTTCCACCTTCAGCGCGCGCAAATCATCGGCCGTTTCGGCGCTGGCGATGCGCTTATACAACACCAGACGAGCATGAATATCGGGCAAATAATCTTCCGGAATCAATGCCGCGGTCTGCACATCCACTTCCGGACCGGTTTCCAACGGCGCATCGAGTTCCGGCTGTTTGCCCGATTTCAACGCATTCACAGCCCTTTCCAGTAATTCGGTGTACAAGGTGAAGCCGATTTCCTGAATCTGTCCGCTCTGGTCTTCGCCGAGCAACTCGCCGGCGCCGCGTATCTCCATGTCGTGCGAGGACAACATGAAGCCGGCGCCCAGTTCCCCGGATGCTTCCACCGCTTCCAGCCGTTTCACCGCATCCTTGCTCATTAACGATTTCGGCGGCACGATGAAATAGGCGTAAGCGCGATGATGGGAGCGCCCGACCCTTCCGCGCAATTGATGTAATTGCGCCAGTCCCAGCTTATCGGCCCGATTGATGATGATGGTGTTGGCGCTGGGTATGTCGATACCGCTTTCGATGATCGTCGTGCTGATCAACATATTGAAGCGCTGATGATAAAAATCCAGCATGATCTGCTCCAGCTCGCGCTCCGCCATTTGCCCGTGAGCGATCTGGGCGCGCGCCTCCGGCACCAGCTTTTCCAGTTCTCGCGCCATTTTATCCATCGTCTTGACATCATTATGCAGAAAAAAAACCTGACCGCCGCGTTTAATTTCCCGTTGACAGGCTTCCTGTATCTGCGCGTCGATCCATTCGCTGATGAAGGTCTTGATGACGTGTCGATTGGGCGGCGGCGTCGCAATAATGGAGATATCACGCAGTCCCGACATCGCCATATTCAAAGTCCTCGGGATCGGCGTCGCGGTCAGGGTCAGCAGATCGAGTTCATGGCGCAGCTTCTTGAAATGTTCTTTTTGCCGCACGCCGAAGCGATGCTCCTCGTCGATGATGACCAGACCCAATGCCTTATATTTAATTTCCTTGGACAGCAGCTTATGGGTGCCGATGACGATATCGACCTTGCCCTCGGCCAGATCCTCGGCAATCGCCTTCTGCTGTTTCGGCGTGTTGAAACGCGACATCACCTCGACGCGCATCGGCCAATCGGCGAAGCGGTCGCGAAAATTCTGAAAATGCTGCTGCGCCAATAGCGTGGTCGGCACCAACACCGCCACTTGTTTGCCGCTTTGCACCGCGATAAAGGCCGCGCGCATCGCCACCTCGGTCTTGCCGAAACCGACATCGCCGCACACCACCCTGTCCATCGGCTGCGGACTGTGCATATCGGCCAGTATCGCCTCGATCGCGGACTGCTGGTCGGGGGTTTCCTCAAACGGGAAGGCGCCGGCAAAGGCGTCATATTCGCTGTCATCGATGGCAAACTCGTGCCCCAACCTGGCCGCCCTTTTGGCGTGTATGTCCAGCAATTCGGCGGCCACGTCGCGGGCGCGCTCCATCGCTTTTTTCTTGGCCTTGCTCCACTGGTCGGTGCCCAGGCGATGCAACGGCGCATTTTCGGCGCTGACGCCGCTGTAGCGGCCGATCAACTGCAGCGACGAGACCGGCACATAGAGCTTGTCATGATTGGCGTATTCCAGAGTCAAAAATTCCGCATCGATATCGCCGACCTTCAGAGTCTGCAACCCCAGATAGCGTCCGACGCCGTGCTCCTGATGCACGACCGGCGAGCCGACCGTCAACTCATTCAGATTATTGAAGACGTTTTCCAGCTCCTTAGCCGCGGACTGGCGTCTCCTGCGCCGCTGCTGAACTTTTTCGCCACTGAGCTGGCTTTCGGTGATGATGGCGATGGGAGGCTGTTCCAGTAACAAACCGTGATCCATCGGCGCGACTAGGATCGATAAAGACTGTTCGCTGTCGAGAAAATCCTGCCAGTCATCGACTTGCTTCAGACTCAACTTATGGCGTTTCAGCTTATCGATCAAGCCTTCCCGATGTCCCGCCGTTTCTGCGACAAACAGAATCCGTCCGGTAAACGTTTCGACAAACTGACGCAAGCGTTGGGCCGGTTCTTTCAGGCGTGTATCGATGGCCAGTTCGGGCAGTGGCCGGCAATCGAAATGTTGTGATGTTTCTGTTTGCGCGCCGACCAAGACCCGCCTGAAGGGCAGGGTTTTTTGCCGCAACTGTTCGGCGCTCAGAAATAAGGTCGGGGGATCGAGCAGCGGTCGGTGCGGATCGTATTTACGCTGCTGAAAACGCTGTTCCGTCTCGGCGAAGAAATTTTCCGCCGCCTCGTCAAACTTGTCCGGCAACACCAGAACCGTGCTCTCCGGCAGATAGGCGAACAGCGATTCGGTTCGCTCGACAAACAACGGCAGATAGTATTCGATACCGCCCGACGCCACCCCCTTGCTGACGTCCTGGTAAATCGGATTTTTCTCCGAGACTTCCGGAAAATGGGCCCGAAACGCCTGGCGAAAATGCTTGATCGCCTCATCGGTAAACGGAAACTCGCGCGCCGGAAACAGCTCCACCTTGTCGATTTTTTCCAGCGACATCTGCGTTTCCGGATCGAAGGTGCGGATAGACTCGATATCCTCGTCAAACAGCTCGATACGATAAGGCTTTTTACTGCCCATCGGAAACAAATCGACGATCGAGCCGCGCACGGCGAACTCGGCATGCTGATAAACCTGCGACACGCATTGATAGCCGACGGCTTCCAGTTTGGCCCGATTCAGTTCCAGGTTAAAGGCTCCGCCCACCTGCAATGAAAAACTGTTGGCCAGCACATGCTCGCGAGGCGCCAATCGATGCATTAAGGTAGGAACGGAAACCACCAACGCGCCGCGGCGAGTATCCGGCAATAAGGCCAATGTTCTCAGCCGCTCGGAAATGATCTCCGGCAGCGGCGAGAAAACATCGTAAGGCAAGGTCTCCCAATCCGGAAAATGCAAGATAGGGAAACGATTATTCAAGAAAAACGCTAATTCATGTTCAAGACGCAGCGCCGTCTGATTGTCCGGCGTGACGATGACGAATAGTCGCCGTTCTCGCTTGATCGCCGACGCCAGCGCCAGCGAATCGCCGCATCCTGTCAAACCGCTCCAATAAAAGGGCGTGGCGGGTTGTTGCGGCAGTTCGGGAGAAAACAAGTCGTTGGCAGGCATGACTCTGAGCAGTTTATTGAAAACGGCTAATTATATACCTTGCGCCGACGCATTTCATGGCGCTATTCCTCAAGATTCCCCAGCCACTCGGCTAAACGCACCAAGGCCCAGCCACGCAAGGCGATCTCGACACTGAGGCAGAAAGACAAAATGGCGGTGGTCGGTTCTCCCGGCCATTGCACCCAAATCAAAAAACCCAGCAGAAAAGAGATGCCCCCGCCGATCATCGTCGGCTTGGTCGTGGCGAAATGGCCGGCATAGGCCCCGATCACCCTGAACAGCCCCTTAATCATCAAAAACACGGCAATCAGTATGCTCAATTTATAGGCGGGATAGTTCAGGCTAAACAGCACGACCCAACCAACCACAAGGTCCAATATGGCGAATTGCAAATTGACATAAAATCGCGGCGTATTTCTGGAAATATAGGTATCGAAGGCCTCGACCACACCGGTGAACAAGATGACGAAAGAGGCGACCGGCAGCCAGGCGTTTTTAAATGACATTATGCCGACATTCGGCGCAATAATGGTACCCAAAGCAATCAATACACCGATGCCCACCATTATATAGCCGCGGATATAGATCAGGTTTTTCTGCGGTAGAAACTGAGCGATTTCTTGTTTTGCCTCTGAGATTTTCATAACGCACTCCTAAAATATTTATAGTATTCATCCGGAAAAACCAGCAATCCGGCGCGTTCTCCTTTTAGGCATTGGAAAAGCTATTTTCCAACTTTTTCTGGCTCAATGACTCAACGCCATTGCACCAGTCGGCGCGTCCGTATACCGATTAATCTAGGACAGGATCGATTGGGGGAAGCTTTTGTCGCTCGATATACATCTACCCTGCGATGTATCCCCCAAAGCTGCTTATTTTAGTAAGCTATGGCAAATCCATTAAAAAAGATCCCCACAAGGTAACTACTCCCCCCCATTCGTAGGGTGGATGCGCCCTTCAGGCTTATCCACCCGGTGGGGCCATCCGACGGTTGCAATATAACGCGTAGGGCGGCTTCGCGAAGCAAGCCGCCAAAACCCGCCACACCGGGGGCAACATTGGCCATTATGCGTATCCAGGTGGATTGCCTGTCGGCGAATCCACCCTACGGTGGTTCACCCGACGATAACGACGCCAACGTAGCTAACGTAGGGTGGCTTCGCGAAGCAAGCCGCCAAACCTCGCGCCGTGGGCCAAAATTGGCCGTTGTGCGCATCAAAGGCAGGCACATCCACCCGACGGTTACAATGCCAACGTAACCAACGTAGGGCGGCTTCGCGAAGCAAGAAGCCGCCAAAAACCGCCACCGGGGCAAAATTAGCCGTTGTGCGTACCAGGCGGATTGCCTGGCGGCGAATCCACCAAAGATGCCGACCCGGTGGATGCGCTCCGCTTATCCACCCTACGAATGGGGATGAGTAGTTACCCCACAAGTTAGGATACCCCCCTAAAAACTGAGAAACTTCAGTTAGTAAGTTATTTAGTAATTATTCAGCGTAGTTTTACTAAGAGGGAGTAGGTTATTGATTTATCGGGCTGTCTGCAACAGGCAGATTTTTGCTCCTGCAAAATCTGCATTTCCATCGTCCCTGACGGTCAGACGTTGCAGTCAGAGCTTACGCCGCACAGGGAAGTGCAAGTGCCGCGTGAGGCAGGATGCCGTTAGCTGCCATGGATGTATTCACGCGTCCCGAGAAATCAATGCCTACTGCCTAAAACCCGAAAGATACTGAATAGTTACGTTATTTATAGGTTATACCCTTACGCCGCTTACCGGTAAAAATCAACTACTCAAGAACATCGCATCGCCGTAACTGAAGAAGCGGTATTGTTGTTCAATCGCATGCCGATAAGCCTTCATCACCGGGTCATAGCCGGCGAAGGCGGCAATCAGCATCAGCAAGGTCGATTCCGGCAAATGGAAGTTGGTCAGCATCGCATCGACCGATTTGAATTGATAACCGGGCGTGATAAACAGATCGGTTTCGCCGAAACCGGCCTTTATTTGGCCACTGCGCGAGGCCGACTCCAACGCCCTGACCGCAGTGGTGCCGATGGCGATGACCCGCCCGCCCCGCTCGCGCGTTTGCTCGATCGCCGAGACGGTCTCGATGGAAACCGAATAAAATTCCTTATGCATGACATGCTCGGCCAGGTTTTCCACCCTGACCGGCTGAAAGGTGCCGCTACCGACGTGCAGCGTGACGAAGGTCTTGCCGACGCCGATTCGATCCAGCCTGTCCATCATCGCCTGATCGAAATGCAGACCCGCAGTCGGCGCGGCAACCGCACCGGATTCCTCGGCGAAAACGGTCTGATAACGACTTAAATCCTCTTCATCATCGGCTCGATTAATATAAGGCGGCAACGGCATGTGACCGATCTGCGCCAGCATATCCGGTAAGGTTTGTCGACCGTTCGTCTGCAAACAGAACAAATCCCCTTCCCTGCCGGTGACGGTGCAGGAAAAACCGTTGTCCAGTTCGATCACGGCGCCTGCTTTCGGAGACTTGCTGGCACGCATGTGGGCGACGGCGCGCCGGTCATCGAGCACGCGTTCGATCAAGATTTCCACCTTGCCGCCGCTTTGTTTACGACCGAACAGGCGCGCCGGTATCACCTTGGTGTTGTTAAACACCAACAGGTCATCGGCGCTGATCAAGTCGGCAAAATCGATGAACATGCGGTCTTGCAATTCACCGCTATGTCTGTTCATGCATAGCATGCGGCTGGCGCTGCGCTCGGCCAGCGGCTTCTGCGCAATCAAGTGTTCCGGAAGATGGTAGTTAAAATCGTTTTTTTTCATTAGCCTGAGTCTTTTGTGAGCCTGAGCTCATCTTCATCGTTTCAGTAAACATTCAGTGTCTTTCAAACTGATGACATCTCGGCAGCAACTCCCACTTTGGCGTTCAAAAAGGGCATGGGGTGTGTTTGGCGAGGATGTCGGCAGCAAGGATGCTGCCGTCAAGCCCCCAGGGATGGGTTTACGGCGCTCCTCGACAGACACACCCCATGCCCTAAACACCGAAAAAATACTCAAACTGGGAATTGCTGACATCTCGGTGTGCTATCGCCCTATAAAGAAGGGTTGCGGATAGACAGTGGAAAAGCTTATTTGTTCTGCAACAATCGGGCGATATCCTCCAGCAATTGTTCGCCGTCGTCGAAGTATCTGACGCCGAAGCGGGTTCGGTAAATTTCGCCGAACCGCATCAGCAGCGCGGAAAATTCCTGACGGGAAAAGCGCTCGCCCTCCATCTGAGCGATCATACTGGCGATAGGGTCGTCAATTTTTTTATCGAACTGCCGTTCGAAACTGTTGCTCAGCGTTTTATACAGTAAACGCGCCTTGTCCTCATTGCCATGGACATCGGCCAACAAACCGGCAATCACACTGTCAGTGCTTTTGACCGGCTTATGGTGCTGTTTTTGGTAAACGCTTTCCAGCGTCGTGATCAGCTCTCGCATATCCTCTTCCGGATAACCGCGACGCTCCAGCCAGGCGAACACATCGGCCATCTGAAATTCGCCCTCTTCCCGCTGTTTCGCGGCAGGAGGCGCGGCCGAAGACTTCTCATGCTGTTGGATTTTTTGTTGGCTGGCCGCCGATATCTTGCGCCAATAATGACTGAAATAAGGTAGGTTTTTTTCGTTCAGGAATTGTCTTTTGACGATATCGGCCAAGGCGAAGAAACAACAACTGACTGATGATTCGGGCGCGCCTATCACCACCGGCTGCTGCCGACTGACTGCATCCGCCACGGCCGCATCATTGGCCAGGTAGCCCAGATAGTGGATATTGACCTTCAGGTATTTTTCCACCGCCATCTGAAAGCGTCTAAACACCTTTTGACTGACTTTATAATCATCGACACGATTGACCAGCGCAAAAAGATTGCGCTTGCCGCCCCTGATCGACAGCATCTTCAGCAAGGCAAAGGCATCGGTCAGCGAAGTCGGCTCCGGCGTAATCACGACGACCCGATACTGCGCCGAGGCGACGAAATCCAGCACCCCGCTGTCGATGCCCGCGGCGGTATCGATCAGGATATAGTCGAAGCGCTGTTCCAATTCGGCCAGCGCGTTCACCAACACCTGACGCTGTTCTCTGCCTAAATCCGAACAACGACGCACGCCGGAGGCCGCGGGCACGACAGATAAGCCGCCCTCCACTTCCACGATGATTTCCGCTATGCGCTTGTCGCCATTAAGCACCTGTTCGAGGGTGTATTGCGGCTGTATGCCCAGCAGGATATTGATGTTGGCCAGCCCGGTATCGGCATCGAACACACAGACTTTTGCATGCCGGGCGGCCAAGGCCAAACCGAGATTGGTGGCGGCATTGGTCTTGCCGACGCCGCCTTTACCACTGGTTATCGCAATAACTGTCGCCATGCCTCGCTATCCTCCGACCCGCCATTGCTTGCGATAATCCTGGTAATCATCCTGTTTCAGCTGCATCAAGTTTTTTCCGTCCCAGTTATAAATCGTCGGTAAATTATAGCCGTTGAAGCGATTGGCCTTGATCAGACTATAGGCGCCGAGGTTTTTAAACACGATGCGCTCGCCGATTTCCGGCGTCTTGTCGAAACGATATTCACCAAACAGGTCGCCGGCCAAACAGCTCGACCCCGCCAGAATAACAGGTACCTCTCCCTGCTGTGGATTTAGCAATTCCGCTGCGCGCTGGTATTCAAAAATTTCGGGATGATGATTGACCGTGCTGTCGACAATCAAGACGGTCTTGCCGTCACTGTCGAAGCGGTCGATCACGCGAGTGCACAGATAGCCGGCCCGGCCAACGATGTCCTTGCCAGGTTCGATATAGACATCCAACGCGAAATCCCCTTTCAAGGCCTTGACCAGCTGCACAAATGCCCCCTTGTCCTCTATCTGGCTGAACAGATAACCACCGCCCAGGTTGAGCCATTTCAGAGCACTCGCCTGTTTCGACAAAGCCTTACTGATCTTCTCCATGGTCCGCAGCAACGGAGAAAAATCCTGACAGGAAAAAACGGTATGAAAATGCAACCCCTCGACGTCTCCGGCCCAATCTAATTGGTCCAGCAGCTCGATATCGATCCCTAATTTGGAATGGGGCCGACAGGGATCGAAGCGTAGGTCGCTTAGAAATGACAGCTTCGGATTGATGCGTAAACCAGGCGAATATTCGCCCCCCTTAGCCGCCAGTGTTTGCCATTGCCCGGGGGAATTAAAACTGATATGACTGCAAAGTTTGCTTAATTCGGCAAATTCGCCGTTCCTCAGTCCCGGCGAAGTCAGGTGTATGCTGCCGTCAGCACCGATACACTCCCGAGCCAGTCTAGCCTCGAATAAGGAGCTGACTGAAATGCCGTCCAACTCCTGCGCCGCTAACTCCACGACCGGTTGTAACGGCAAAGCCTTCATCGAATACAGCACCTTGCATCCGCTTTCCTCTCGCAATTCGGCGAGATCGCGCAAGCTTTTACGGATGGCGGTCTCGTCGACGATAAAAGCCGGACTGTCTGTTAAACCCTGCTCCCGCAAACACGCTTCCATCAGCGCCCCTTACCCCGGTAAACCGCCGTTTCGGTGATGACCTTATCCATGTAGACGTCATGGCTGTCCATCGCGACCGACTCTAGCAATTGCGCCTGATAACATACCCCCGCCACCACAGCATCCTCGCGAACATTCTCCAATAGGCGATCGTAATAACCGGCGCCATGACCGAGACGCCCGCCATTGCAATCGAATGCTACGCCGGGCGCCATGATCAGATCGAGCTCCTCGACATCGACCCGTTTCGCCGGCTCCAGCCATCTTTCCTGCGGCGGCTCCAGAATTCCCCAGGTTCCTGTCACCAGTTCATTAAGATCCTCCAAACGCCATAAGCCCAGTTTATTACGGCCCTGTTCATCGACGGTGCAGTAAGGAATCACGCAGCATTTGTCGCTATCCAACTGGGTAAGCAGCGTGTCCACTGTCCTAACCTCGGAGCGACAGTGCAGATACCACATGACAGTGCCGGCCCATTGATACTCCGGAAGCGCAACAAACTGCTCACAAATCTTTCGACTGAGCTCATCTTTCTCTGATTGAGCCTGACGCGCCGCATCGGCTTGGCGACGCTGTTGCTGTTTTAGCACCGATTTATCCCCTTCTTCACTCTCACTCACCTGCCTTTCACCTTTCACCTTTCGTCTTTCGTCTTTCGTCTTTCGTCTTTCGTCTTTCGTCTTTCGTCTTTCGTCTTTCGTCTTTCGTCTTTCGTCTTTCGTCTTTCGTCTTTCGTCTTTCGTCTTTCGTCTTTCGTCTTTCGTCTTTCGTCAGCAATTATACCCTCACAATGAAACTCAAACCGCACAAGCCTGTTATCGACCGGTATTTTCTTTTATACTTAAGCGCTAAACAACTTCAAGAGGTAACCATGGAAAAACCATTTATTCTACACATGCTGACAACGGCGAAAAATTTAAGTCCTTTCGATGTCAACATGGCAATGGACGCGGGCTGGCTGCAAGCGGTCCCCTATATAAATGTTGAACCTAGCGAAGTTCGCGGCCTGGTTCAGGACGCCATCTTCTCACGTAGCCCCAAAGGCTTGAAAAGAACCGGCATCTTCATTGGCGGCCGTGAAACAAAATTGGCAATGGACATGTTGAAAACGGCGAAAAACTCGATGGTTCCGCCTTTTGAAGTTTCCGTATTCGCCGACCCCAGCGGCGCTTTTACCACGGCTGCCGGCATGGTTGCCGCAGTTGAAAAAGAGCTGGCCGACAAATTCGGCTCCACGCTGGAAGGCAAAAACATCCTCGCGCTAGGCGGAACAGGACCCGTCGGACAGGCGGCCGCCGTCATCGCCGCTCAGGCCGGCGCCAATGTCAGAATTATCGGACGCCAGTTGGAAAAAGCCGAACGCATCGCCGACTTATGCAGCAATGAATTCGGCGACGGCAAAATCTCCATCAGCGCGGGCGCCGACGCCGATAAGGCGGAATACATTAAAACCACCGATGTGGTTTTTGCGACCGGCGCGGCCGGCATCGAACTGTTGAGCGCGGAACTGATCGCCTCGGCGCCGCAATTGAAAGTCGCGGCCGACGTCAATGCGGTTCCACCCTCCGGCATTGCCGGCGTCGATGCCTTCGATAACGGCGCGGCCATCGCGGGTTCACAAAGCGGCGCCGTCGGCATTGGCGCGCTGGCGATCGGCAACATCAAATATCAGGCCCAAAGTCGTCTGCTGAAGCGGATGCTGGAATCCGACAAGCCTCTCTATATACATTTTGAACACGCTTTTGAAGTCGCTCGTGAATTTATTAAAGAATCTGCTTAAAGGCTTTTGTCCCCATCATCCGAAAGGAGGCCAGAAAATGGATAAACGTAGTATCCTCCATATGTTCGATCCGACGCCTAACAACAGCCCCTTCGACGTCAACATGGCGCTGGATGCCGGCTTCGATGTATTGATGCCGTATTCGAATGTCAAATTGGAAAGCGTGCATGGCCTGACGCAAGACGCCATTTTTTCGCGCGGGCCAAGCGGCGTCAAAAAAACCGCGATCTTCATCGGCGGGCGCGACATGGGACTGGCTATCGACATGCTGAAAACCGCCCAACAGGCGATGGTGCCTCCTTTCCAGATTTCCGTGTTTGCCGATCCCAGCGGCGCTTACACCACCGCCGCCGCACTGGTGGCTTGCGTGGAAAGAGAGCTGCAACAAAAACACGGCAAGGCGCTAAAAGGCAGCAAAGCTCTGGTTTTTGGCGGCACCGGCCCGGTCGGCATCGCCACCGGCGTGATCGCTTCGCTGGCAGGCGCCGATACGACGCTGGTGGATCATCTGTCGCTTGACGCGGCCAATGACGCCGCCAAGGAATACAACCGACGCTTTAAGTCGACGCTGCAGGGCGCCGTGGCTGGTTCCGATGACGCAAAAGCCGCCTTGATCACCGATGCAGACATTATTTTCTGCACCGCCAAGGCCGGCATTCAGGTCTTGAATGCACGGGTCCTAGCCGAGGTCAAACAGCTGAAAGTAGCCGGCGATGTCAATGCAGTCCCCCCGATGGGCATCGAAGGCATTAAGCTGAAAGACTTCGGCGCCCCGCTGATCCATGCGACCGGCGTTAGCGGCGCGGTCGGCGTCGGACCGCTGGCGGTCGGCGATATCAAATATCAACTGCAAAATGTGTTGTTGAAATCGATGCTGGAAAGCGAAACCCCGCTATACCTGGACTTTCGCGACGCCTTCAGCAAGGCGCAAACCTTGGTGTGAGCTCACGGATACTGAAGAAATCGCTTTCTTCAGTATCCGCTGACCGAGTTCTCCAGTAAATTAAACTTGACCGCCAAACGCGTTAATTCGACGTCATTTTTAACCTTCAATTTCTCATACAGGCGATAGCGATAGGTATTCACCGTCTTGTCGCTGATCACCAGAATATCCGACATTTCCTGGATACTCTTGCCTTGCAGAATCAGATTAACCACCTGCGATTCTCGTTGCGATAATTTACCGAACGGCGACGAACCTTCGTCCTGCAAGCCTTGAAAAGCCAGATTGTTAGCCACTTCCGAACACAGATAACGTTGGCCTGACATAACGGTATGGATCGCATTGACCATCTCGTCCACCGGCGAGCCTTTGGAAATAAATCCCATCGCCCCCATTTTCAGCAAGCGCTGAGGCACCGGCCCATTGTTGCACACCGACAACACGATGACCTTAGCCTCAGGGTTGGATTGCAGAATCCTCCGACAGGTTTCCACACCGCCGATGCCCGGCATATTGATATCCAGCATAATAATGTCCGGATCATGCTTTTCCAGCAGCTCCAGAGCCTCCTCTCCGGTACTGCACACATCGACGACCTCGATTGAATCGACCGCATTCAACAAAGCCTCAACCCCGGTTCTGACCAACTCATGATCATCAACAAGTAAAACCTTAATCATAAAATCACTGCACTATAAATTGAATATTTTGACAAACGTCATGATGACGCCCATCGATCCCTGAACAAATGCCTTTTAGTGTCACAAATTTTCCACTATACAGCAATTACTATCGTTTCGTACCGGTTCAAAGCATAGACCATTTTCCATTGGTATGCACAGCATCATTACCGGCTAGGTTATGCTGCCGTATTTTACAACAAAGCGCTTTAGACCTCGCACAATATTATCCCGCCACAACTGTTTCAGCAATCCTTAATTTAGATAACAAAGAGGGCTAGATGTGTGTGGATGTGGGCGGGTTACGCGACAATCACCGGCAACATAGCGCAATCGCCCCGATCCAATCATAACTGCCTCGGATATTGCGGACGCAATAAAAAGTTATGCTATGCTTTTGCCATGAAAAACAGCAAATGGCTCTCGCAATCTGTGGCTAAACAACCGGCTATTAATTATTCCACCACGATAGGCATCTTGTTAAGTCTGGCGCTATTGATCTTCATTATCGCTTACGCCGCTAACGATCCGGATACCTTCATCAATTTCCCCGGACTGACCATCGTACTGGGCGGCACGTTGGCGGCGGCATTTCTCAGTTATCCATTACGCGATATCAAACAAGCCATCAAATCGATCAAACGCGTTTTCTTTTACGACAGCTTGAATCCGCAACGGGAAGCCGATGAAATCATCGCCGTCGCCAAGATGTGGTTTCAACACGATACCGCCGCCATCGAGAATGTCATCGACAACATCAACAATCCGTATTTGAAAACCAGCTTTCAGCTGATCGTCGACAACACCCCGGTTGAAGACATCCTAGCCTTATTGAAATGGCGTATTTCCCGCTTGCGTGCCAAGGAAAGAGCCGAATCGAGCATTTTCCACAGCATGGCCTCGTTCGCCCCGGCCTTCGGCATGCTGGGAACGCTGGTCGGCCTGATCAACATGCTACAAATCATCGAAATCAAGGACATCAGCTCGATCACCGCCAACATGGCCGTCGCCTTGACCACGACCTTTTACGGACTGATGCTGGCCAACCTGATGTTCAACCCCATCGCCATCAAACTGGAAAGAAGAACGGAACAGCGCATCATGCTGATGAGCATGCTGATGGAAGGCATCACGCTGATCGCCGAACGCCGCAACCCCTCTTTTATCCGAGAAACCCTCAGTTCATTCATCGTTCATTACGAGGATGAATTGCAAGACAGCGGCAAGCCCCAGCACCGATGAACGGCAAGTCTTTCTCCCGCCTCGAATCCTCCCAGGCCATTGACGAATTACTGAGCTTGAGCGACCGCCGCCAGCCGCCAAACTGGCTGCTGACCTATCTCGACGTCTTCGTACTGATTGTCATGCTGGTGGTCACGCTGGTGGCCTTGAGCACGTTTGAGCCCGACGTTCGGAGCAATGAAAAACCGACAAAAATCGTCATTATCAAAAAAACCATCAAGCCGGCGAAGAAAGCCGAACCCGCACCCGTCGTTCCTGCCGAGCCTGCTGTAGCGCCGCCACCGGCAAAACCTCAACAGCCCATTCAAGTCGAAACGGAGCCAACGGTTGCGCCGGAAAAGACACCCATAGCCACAAAACCGGCTGCGACAATACAGACTACCGAAAACACACCGCTGCCCGAACAAGAACAGGCAGCCGAAAGCAAAACCGAACCTAAGGACGAAGCGGCCATGCAACAACAATTGCATAGCCAGCTGCAACAACTGGGCCTGTCCGACAGCATCAACATGACCGTCACGCAGGGCTATGCCCAACTGGAGATTCAAGACAACATCCTCTATCAATCGTCGGAGGCGACACTGACCGAAACGGGAAGGTCGGTGTTAAGTAAGCTGACACCACTGCTGAAACAAGCCAAGGGTTTGATATATATCGAAGGGCATACCGACAACCGCCCGATCAAAACCGCTCAATTTCCGTCCAACTGGGAACTAGGCGCCGCCAGGGCCACCAGCGTGCTGCATTTTCTCGCCTCCCAACAGATCGATGCCTCCAGAATGCGGGCGGTCACCTACGCCGATACTCAACCGATTGCCGACAATGCCACCGAACCGGGACGGCGAAAAAACCGGCGCGTCAATATCGTCGTCAAGATGCCTGACAACACTAACGTCCCTTACAAAACCGAATAAATCCGCCTTCTCAGCAAAATTGCTTGCACAAAAAGCGTGCAGAACGTTTAGATTTACGAGCAAAAGCGTCGACTTTCTTTACAGTAAAGCCCGGCATAATGTCAGATAATGCCGACCCACCCTGACAGATCAAGCCCTCACCAGCAAAGGCATGATTTTTGCGTTAATTTTGTTAACAGCTTTATCCCGATAAATACTACAATACAAGGGTAATTTTTATGGCCTTCGTCAAAGCCCAATCAGTCTTGCTGAAGCTTATCACATACGTTTTCATCGTCACCGTGTTTTTGAATTTCAGCGTTGAACCGGCTATCGCCGGAGAATTGACTTTGCAGAGCGGCAAATTTGACAATTCGATAGGATGGGAAGAGCAAAGCGCCCCACATTAACGCCAGTCTGCTAATTTATTAAGCCAGACGTTCGATCGTATAACCTTCGTCCGTCCAACATAAGATATCGGCGCCCTGCCTCTTCCAGTCCGCCAATACAAAACGTTGCGCCGAACAACCGTCCAAATCAAAATCATGCACTGCCGGTCGATGGGTATGACCGTGAATCAGCCGCTTACACCGATAACGCCGCATCGTGTCGACAACGGTTTGCTGATTGACATCCATGATCTCCTGAGTTTTCTTGCGCTTGTGAAAATGGCTGCGAAAACGATACCAACGCGCCGCCAACAATCGCAACCATAAGGGCTTGGCCAAGACGTCGGCCATCCATTCAGTCGTTCGCGACTTGGCTCTGAATTGCTGATAAGCTATATCGTCGCTGCACAGCAAATCGCCATGCGTCAGCAAGGTCTGAACCCCGAACAAATCGATGACATGATAATCGTCCAGCAATCTCACACCGGTTTCCTCGGCAAACTGCCTGCCTAGCAGAAAATCGCGATTGCCCACTTGCAAATAAACCGCGGTTCCGGATGCGGTCAATTGTTTCAGTTGCTTCTTGATCGCTTTATTCGGAGGCGTGCTGTCGTCATCACCGATCCAGGCGTCAAACAAATCGCCCAGGATATATAGCGCACCAGCGCGTACCGCCCTATTCTCCAGAAAAGCTAGAAACCTGCGAGTGATAGCTTTTTTTTCCAGCGAAATATGCAGATCGGAGATAAAAATGATTTCCTGTTTCAATGTATTGCTATGAAGTTATTCAGTTCCGAATTCGTAAACAGGCAGACAGTCGCCCTGAAGGAATGGCGACACCCATCGCATCTCAAGATTTGATGACGATGAGCCTCGGCGGAGTGTTATTCGACCACTTCGGCTTTTTCGATCACGATGTCGGTTTTCGGCACATCCTGATGCATGCCATGGTTTCCGGTCGGCACATCGGCCATTTGATCGACCACATCCATGCCTTCAACGACCTCGGCGAAAACAGCATACCCCCAACCATTCGGCGTCGGACTGCTAAAGTCCAGGAAACTGTTGTCTTTGTAATTGATAAAAAATTGCGCGGTCGCCGAATCGGGATCCGGCGTGCGCGCCATCGCCAACGTGCCGCGCTTGTTTTTCAACCCATTATCCGCTTCATTTTTAATCGGCGCGTGTGTCTGCTTTTGTTTGAAGTCGCTATCAAAGCCGCCTCCCTGAGCCATGAAACCGGGAATCACCCGATGAAAGATAGTGCCGTCATAAAAACCATCCCTGACGTAAGTCAGAAAATTTTCCGCCGAAATCGGCGCTTTTTCGGCATTCAATTGAATAACAATCTCGCCCATGGACGTGGTTAACTTTACTTTTTCTTGGCTTTCAGACATGTTATTTTCCGTTGCAAATGAAAGAATTGGTAATATTGACAAGATCAGGAAAAACGATTTCAAGTACAGATTCCCCTAAAAATGATGCAAACAGCAGATTCTATTTGTTTTTTTCTTGAAAGAGAAGCCCAAAACTTGGTAAATTGGCAAGTTTTTTTACCGTTCTGGTAATGCAATCAAACTATCGTGGCGAAAATGCTGAAAATATATAACACCTTAACACGAAGCAAAGAAACCTTTACACCCAGAGTGGCCGGCAAAGTTGGGATGTATGTTTGCGGCATGACGGTTTACGATTACTGCCATATCGGCCATGCCCGCGTCATGGTGGTATTCGATACGGTCGCACGTTATTTCAGATATCTGGGCTATGATC
Source organism: Methylomarinum sp. Ch1-1 (assembly GCF_030717995.2). NCBI lineage: Bacteria > Pseudomonadati > Pseudomonadota > Gammaproteobacteria > Methylococcales > Methylococcaceae > Methylomarinum > Methylomarinum roseum. Next base: position 4,262,091 of record NZ_CP157743.1, read on the forward strand.
TGACCTATGTGCGTAACGTCACCGACATAGACGACAAAATCATCCAACGCGCCAACGAAAATGGTGAAGATTTCAGCGCCCTGACCGAACGCTTCATCGACGCGATGCATGAAGATGAACGCGCCTTGTCGGTATTGCCGCCGAATCGGGAACCGAAAGCCACGCAATCGATGGATGAAATCATCGCAATGATCGGCAAACTGATCGACAACGACCTGGCCTATGTCGGCAGCAACGGCGATGTGTTTTATGCGGTCGCCAAATTCGAAAATTATGGCCGCCTGTCCGGTAAAAACCTTGCTGACCTTCAAGCCGGGGAACGCGTCGATGTCGACACCGCCAAACGCGATCCGCTCGACTTCGTGCTCTGGAAAACAGCCAAACCCGGCGAACCCTATTGGGACTCCCCTTGGGGACACGGCCGCCCCGGCTGGCATATCGAATGCTCGGCGATGTCGACCTGCTGCCTGGGCAACTATTTCGACATCCACGGCGGCGGCATGGATTTACAGTTCCCGCACCATGAAAACGAAATAGCCCAATCTGAAGGCGCGACCGGCGAGAAATTCGTCAATCTATGGATGCATAACGGATTCGTCAGGGTCAACGAAGAGAAAATGTCCAAATCATTGGGCAACTTTTTCACCGTGCGCGAAGTGCTGAAACAGTATCGTCCGGAAATCATTCGCTTCTTCATCCTGTCCAGCCACTATCGCAGTCCGCTGAATTATTCCGACGAACAACTGGACGAGGCCGGCGCCGCCCTAACCCGTCTTTATACGGCGCTGCGCGGCATCGATATCGGCGACGCTGATATCGACAAGGCCTACAAGGCCGCCTTCGAGCAAGCGATGAATGACGATTTCAACACGCCAGTCGCCATTTCGGTGTTGTTCGACCTCGCCAGAGACTTGAACAAGTCTAAAAACAATCCCGACAAAATCCAAGCGCTGGCCGCCACATTGAAATTCCTCGGCTCCATCCTCGGCATCTTGCAGGACGATCCGGACAACTTTCTAAAGGGCGGCGCCAATAAAGAAGGTCTGTCCGAACAGGACATCGAGCAATTAATCGAAGAGCGTGCGCAAGCCAAACAAAACAAAGACTGGGCCAAGGCCGACCAGATCCGCGACCAGTTGAAGGCGCAAGGCATCGTACTGGAAGACGCCCCCGGCGGCAAAACCACCTGGCGCCGAGAAAGCTAGCACAGGAAGCAGCCCGCATGCCGGACGAATCCAGCCGGCCACTTGTTATTTATTTAGTAGGCTGGGTTAGCACAGCGTTAACCCAACAGTGAAATACAGCCTGTAAACTCAATGCAGGCCTGTAGCTAATATCAACACGACCAACAGACAATGAACGAAATCAAAGACAAATCGATAGCCGTTTTTCTCGACGAACTGGCCAGTAAAGCAGCGACGCCGGGCGGCGGCAGCGCCGCGGCAGTGATGGGCGCACAATCAGCCGCCTTGACCAGCATGGTCTGCAATCTGACCATCGGCAAACCGAAATATGCCGAAGTGGAAACCGATATGCAGGCCTTATTAGATAAATCGGAAGCACTGCGGGCGAAACTGACCGAGATGATCAAGGCCGATGTCGAAGTATTCGACCAACTGATGACCTGTTATGGCTTGCCCAAGGAAAGCGATGAAGAAAAAGCCGCCAGAAGTGAGCAAATCCAAGCCGCTTTGAAGGAAGCGACGATAGTGCCGCTGGACTGCGCCAAGGCTTGCGCCGAAGCAATAAGACTCAGCCGCATCGCCGCCGATAAAGGCAATCTGGGCGTCATCAGCGATGCCGGCGTCGCCGTCATGGCCGGCTACGCAGCGCTAAAAAGCGCCGCATTGAATGTCTACATCAATGCCGGCAGCCTTAAAGATAGGGACTTCGCCGATGCCAAACTGGCTGAATTAGAATCCATCCTGCAAGGCGCCGATATCGCCAGCGAAGAGATTTATCAGCTTGTCAAAGAAAAATTGTAACTACCTCCCATCGACAATCCAGCGGCATGGCTAGTATCTGGGCGGGGCGGGTATTTAACCCGCCCCAAACGTTTAACTTACTCTATTCACGGTTGAATCGTTCAGGACCTCGTTGACCTGCATTTCGCATAGCGACATGCGTCTACTTGCGCCGCGCCTCCGCCAAAGTCTGCCGTAGGAGGCCCGCCCTCGGGCCGAATGGCTCTTTTCGCGCCGAGGGCGGCGCTCCTACGCAAAGCACCGTCTTGCCTTCAGATGTGCTGAACAGCGTGAAGCGCATCAAAAACCGGTGCGCTTCCTATCGTCAGCACACCCTACCCGCACCGGTAGGGTGGATCAAGCGTAGCGGATCCACCAACGTAGGGCGGCTTCGCGAAGCAAGCCGCCAAAAACCGCCACCGGAGGCAAAATTGGTCATTGTGGTATCCAAGCGCATTGCCTGGCGGCGAATCACCCTACAGTTGCATGCCAATATAGCCTTACCTTCGGATGTGTCGAACAGCGTGAAGCGCATCAAAAACCGGTGCGCTTCCTATCGTCAGCACACCCTACCCTACCCGCACCGGTAGGGTGGATCAAGCGTAGCGGATCCGCCAACGTAGGGCCGCGCTTGCTCCGCCAAAGTCTACCGTAGGAGGCCCGCCCTCGGGCCGAATGGCTCTTTTCGCGCCGAGGGCGGCGCTCCTACGCAAAGCACCGTCTTGCCTTGAAAATAAATCGCAAAAATTACTTGACGCTCAAGGCCGTCTTCCGTATCATAGCGGTTCTTCGCAGGGTGACCTACTTACTTGGTTCTCCTCATATAGAAGGTTCAGATCGGGGTATAGCGCAGTTTGGTAGCGCGCCTGCTTTGGGAGCAGGATGTCGGGGGTTCGAATCCCTCTACCCCGACCAAGATTTGCGCTTGTAGCTCAGTTGGATAGAGCATCGGCCTTCTAAGCCGAGGGTCGCAGGTTCGAATCCTGCCAAGCGTGCCATTCTTGCAAGATCTCATATTATGGTGAGCGTAGCTCAGTTGGTAGAGCCCCGGATTGTGATTCCGGTTGTCGTGGGTTCGAGCCCCATCGTTCACCCCATTCTTTTCAAGCCCCCTATTGCATTTGAAATCCTGCATTTGCCCGACACTGTCGGAATCAGCCTAATTAAACACCACCCTCTTGCTCTAACCTATTTCTTTTTCAGTCAATGCAAGTAGTTTGATCCCTGAATCGGCTTAGCATATTATTTAACCAGGCTGATCTTGATACTAACTGACACCCCAGAGTTTACCCCCTTCTTCCTTGAAAATCGCCATATCAGAGTCTTTCCTTGAGTGGAATTTATTGAAAGGCAACTCTCCCCTCTTTAAAAGGAAGATTACGCTAACTGATTGATATTCAATAAAAACCACAAGCTTTTTATGACAATTAAATTTCGTGACCAACAAAGCAGAATCTAAAAAAACAATTACCCCTACAATCCCGACTAATTCACTTGGTTTATACTTTGAGCGCGACTTGATTCGTTAAGTCAGCAAAAATACTCCTAAGCGGGTATCAAAACAATAATCAAGGAGAACTATCCATGTCACATGATTTTGACAAGTTAACTCGTTACGCTAAATCCTTCAGCGGCTTAACCCCTGAACTGGAAAACATATTGATTGAGGTGGGAGCAGAGATTAAACCGAAATTAGCCGGCGTTACCGAGGACTTTTACCAGCATTTACTCTCCATTCCGGAAGCGAAGGATTTTCTGGAGGACCGAGTCGAATCATTGAAAAAGACGCACCGACTCTGGCTGGAAGGCTTGTTTACCGGCCCTTTCGATAAAACCTACACCGAACAGATGTTTAAAGTCGGCGATGTCCATGTCAGGGTCAATTTACCGGTCGAATTTATGGCCGGCGCGATGACCTTGATCAACAATCGCCTGATCGAATTACTTATCGATACTTATGGTGATGACAAGGAATATTGCAAGCAAACCCAAGTTGCGATCAGCGCCATAACCGGCATGTCTCTGCTTGTTATGCAGCAGTCTTATCAAGAGGCCAGTCTGGCGGAGGAGCTCGAAAAATTTCTGAAGATTTCAGGCATGAGCCGGGCTTTGTTCACTAATTTAGCCTCGGCCTATAAAGATTAAAGGAGAATCACCATGCGTTCTGATATGCTATCTTCCATCTTGACGGAGCTCAACGGCTCTTCGGCGGATATCGAAGCCAGCGGCGTTATTTCCACCGACGGTCTGATGATGGCCGCTGTCCTGCCCGCTTCGCTGGATGAAGACCGAGTCGGCGCGATGAGCGCCGCGATGTTGTCGCTGGGCGACCGAACCGCGCAAGAACTGGCCCGCGGCGACCTGGAACAAGTATTGATTAAAGGCGAGAAAGGCTACGTCCTGATGACTTATGCCGGCAATGAAGCGGTATTGACGGTCTTGGCCAAACCCAACGCCAAATTAGGCCTGATCTTCTTGGATGTTAAAAGAGCCGCCGCCAATATTTCCGAATTGCTGTAAAGGCATATTGCCTTTAAAGATCAAAACCCTCAGATAATCAGGATTGTTTTGCAACGACAGGGAGCGGCTTTAGCCTAAGTTAGGCATCGCTCCCACACTTTTTGAGCCCCCTCACAACTGATCACAAGGAATATTGCCGCTCGCATAGGGATCGGGATTTTTCAAATATAACACCCTGTCATCGTTGCGATCATTCGCTTCTGGAAGAGAGTTAACGCTGCTATCGTATTCGATATGGGTATCAATGGCGGCATCACCTAATGCTAGTCCAGCGCCCGGACCCGCCGAAACCAAACGAGCATAATCAAAATTTGGCGCGTATCCATTGCTGCTATCCAAAGGAATTTGCAAAACAATAGGCCTGCGCCAAGCATCCATAACCTGTTGCTCTCCAACGCTAATGACTTGATGTACAAAACCACTGTTATCGGCCATATCATTAGCAAAACTACTGTCCAACCCAGCCGTCACTAAAGCTCCACCGGCTGCCAAATAAGGACCACGCCAACCCACGCCGGTTTTTGGGTTGAAACTATTAAACCCGGCGGGCTGTGTAAATAAATAACGCAAATTGATTGTTGTTAAGTCGTTTTTAGTATTTTGAGGATAAAACCCCAAGGTATCGCCATAAAACCCAGGACCGGCAGCACCGCCCATGATCGCCTGCTTGACCGCCTGCATCGTCGCATCGGTCGCCTGACACATCGCCATCCGCCCGGCGCCGCCGACATAAGGAATCGCCAAACCGGCCACCGCAATCAAGATCAATAACACCACGGTCAATTCCAGCAAGGTCATGCCCGTCTGCATGCCATATTTGCCATTCATAGTATTTTTTCCAAATTCATCTTCAATAAAAAGGGGGATAGATTTTTAATTAGACTTTTTCTTTTGGTAAAAAACCCGTCCTGCTCTGGCAATATGTTCTTCTAAATCAGGCGACTGCAAATGATCAAAAATCGAGACATCGAATAGATAAGGCGTATTCAGGTCGTCCAATGCTAATTTAATGGATGATAGCGTGGCTTCCGTAAGATTTTCACCGATCAACGTCAAATCAATATCAGAACCTTTGCGAAAACTTCCTTTGGCGCGAGAACCGTAAATGATGACCCGATCAACCTTCGGATAGCTCTCAAAAACCGCTAAAATGCGTTTAAATGTAGCTTGATCTAGGCCAAATCTCATAATAGGGTCTTCATTTTTTCATAAAAATTGGAGAAACAGTAAAAATAAGGCCCAGACACTTTTTTATACTCCTGCTCCAGTATACTTTCTTGATAGGTATGCACCGTTCTATTCCTGCTTTCAATCATATCCATCCAAGCTTGGCCGTTTTCCAGTAAATCAATATTGAAAGCACCTCGGGTTGCACTTCTGGAACCAGTGATATTTTGATACCCCTCATATTCTAGAAAATCCTTCATCACTTTCCATGCCAGTTCATGAGTAAACTCAAAACGCTGGATAATTCCCTCTTTGATAATCGCATCCGCATTATCATCATAAGTCTCGACCGCTTGTTTAAGCTGTAAAAAGGCCTTTTCAAAATTTGAAAAACGCTGTTTCCAGCGAACATCTTGTTCCATCTCTATCCATCCCACTGATTTTTAGTTTCAATTTTTCTACATAACCCTTTTTTTAATACAGGATCGCACCGAAACCCATCGACCAAGCCAACCACAGACTTGTTAACCGCCGAGTCACGAAGGCACAGAGATTTCATCAATTTGCGCCTCGGTGCCCCCCATTTCGTTTCGTCGCCAACCGCATCCATTTTTCGTAAGATTGGTAGAGCAAAACGAAACCCATCATTTGTCCGGCACAATCTTGTATCAGGTTGATGGATTTTACCCTTTATTACCAATTAATAACGGGTAAATCATTATGCGATATAAACATAACCTGTATCGGCTGTGTTCGATCGCTGGGATACATCGCATTATCCGTATTGCAATCGCCGTCATATTCATAGATACCTATGGCATTGATACCGATTGGAATCGGCGAAACGTTAAAATTATTGAATTGCAGGGTCTGATAACCACCATGTTCCTTGATCAAAATCGCTGAACTGGATGCGAAATTGATTGCTCCGTTATTTCGATAAAACACATTCATGCATATATCTTTCGAAGGGTAAGTCCAGACGCCACTGATGTCGTTTTCGCACTCAGCTTTATTGGTTTTAATAAAACGATAAGGAACGATCGACTCGATATCCGGCGCAGTCGTTTTGTAACATCGAGGCCACGATTCCACCCAGCTTCCACCGCTGCTTTCGCAGGTTAATCGATTACTGTATTGCTGATTACTGCAACCGTAACCATTGCCCAACCAATACCCTCCAGCAGACCGACAGTCATCAGGCGTAGTCTGCCCAACAATAGAACAGCTTTGCCAGGTTTTTCCGGCGTTTACACAACTTGTTTTGTTTGTGTAATGAATATCGTTGCACCCTCCATTTGAACCGGTTGTGATCAAAACATCCCCATACCAAAGTTGATTTGCCGCAGTGCAGGTAGATTGGGTCGAAATCGTGCCGTCATCCGTACAACTTCGCCAGACTTTTCCGGCGGACACACAAGAGGTTTTAGTGTTTTGTGTTTGGTCTTCGCAACCAAAGCCTTCTCCGAACCAAACGCCTCCATCGGTTTCGCATGTTTGTTTATCAGAATACGTTACTCCTAATGAACAATTAATCCATTTCCCTGTTCCTAATGCGGTTTTACAGGAGCTTTTGTTGTAATAACTTTGATCTTCACAGCCGCCAAACCACACTGCAGGTGATGTGCAGACGGTTTTAGTCGTTTTACTTGAATCCGTGCAAAAGGAAACCGGCGCTATCTGCCGAGTGCCGTTCAAGGGTAAACGGAGCGTCGCGCTTATCCCGCCCGAAATATCCACCAACCAATCATCCTTATCGACCAATGGCGCTGGCTGATCATATGGTGCAATATCAGTTGCGGATAAACTATTGACCGGATAATCCTCATCATAATCAGTTCCACCAGCGGCATAGTCCTTGCCATAACTTTGCACCACCAAGCGATCCGGATCGGTTATATGAGGTGTCGCGGTTGATAAATCATAGCCATCCCCAAATCGCCAACCATAATCAAAATCGGTAGCGTTCTGCGCTTCCCTGCCCCAGCCATCCGTATATAAATCCGCATCCAATACCGACTCAGACACCGACAAATAAGGTCCTCGCCAACCATATTTCAGGCTGCTAGTCGTATCCGTTGACGCAGCAGCCTGAGTCTTCCAGGCGCCGGCCGCTAATGCATCGCAATGCGCCTGCGCCGATCCATATAGCGAAGAATCGTAGGCTGTTTCGTCTATCGTTCTGTTTACCGTGCAATAATTTTGGTCCACCAATTCCCTTAAATTTACCGGCAACCGCCCCATATCCGCCACAAACCCCGAGATATCCGGCTGGCCGTTGATCGTGCGTTTCGGGTTGCCGATGATGGCGGTGCGGATGCTTTCCAGGTGCTCGCGGGTTTGTTCGTAGCGGGCCGAATAACCGATATCGACAGTGGAGCGGATGGCGATGGCGCCGAGCACCGAGATCAGCATCAACACCACCAGCAATTCCAACAAGGAAAAACCGTTTTGCTTTGGAAGATGAAACATCATAGACAAAAATTAAAATATAAAGCAAAAATCACACCATTCGACATTCATGCCTTGGCGCTCAAGATTCAAAACAACCAACATTCCCACGGAGGACCGAGGGAACGAGAAATGAGCGGTTTGATAAGACATCCGCTTTTGTTCTGGCAAAAGTGAATCGTAGGAGCGCCGCCCCCCGGCGCGAAGCCTTGCAGGCCGCCTCACTTTTGCTCACTCCTGATAAACCAAGATGTCAGTAATTCCTACTTACAGCCGACCGGACATTCCGATAAACGCGAAGCATCCGCTTACCAAGCTTTTTCGTCAAAGCAATGCGGCAAATCGAAGAAGAGCTAAAGAAAAATAAAAAAGTGAGGGATATAACTCACTCAAGGTGTGGCATATGCCGCACTTTATAAATCGCCGAAAATCGTCGAAAACCAACAACTTCAAAAAAAACAGATAATTACAACTTTGGCACAGCGATTGCTTTTATTATCGCGATCTAACTGAGTTTGTTCGCCTAAGGGAAGAGAAACAGTCGGGAAAGACTGAAATAAGGAGTAGGATGAACACGGGGGAAGGGCTTCCCCCCCACTGCCGGGCGCTCTGGTACAGCAAAGGGCAGTGACTTTGTTAGTGCTCACTTAATAACACTAACTAACAAAACGGGGAGAAACCCAACATGAAACATTATAACAACATGGCTCGCCAAGCGGGTATGACCTTAATCGAATTGACCGTTGTCCTGCTGGTATTGATCGGTTTGGCTGGCTTAATGATTCCTTATGTGTCTGGTTTTGTATCTAAAACTCACGACTCAACCGGCACAAACAATCTAGCCGCATTAAACGGAACCATTCAACGTTTCCATACCCAGTTCAACAGCTTGCCGGATGATCTTCATTCATTAATCGAAACTTCAACAGGTACGAATCCTGGCACCGTATATTCTGAATTAATGAATCCTAACATGCTGTCGCCAGTTACCTATACCGAAGATGGCACAACTGGCATGGTCGCTACTGAGATTCCATTAATGTCGCTTACCTCCGCCGGCATTACCTCTGTTTATGATATGAAAGATCCAACTACTAATGGCAGCAAGACTTTTGATGCCGGCAATGCCCCAGTTACGGTTCCAATGCCTTCTGCAGGTAATGCTGCGGCAGTTACTCTAGCAGCATTGAACTCTGGAGACAGAGCAGATATTGAAACTCATTTGGCAACAGCATTTGGTCGCCAAGCCACTAATTTTAATTCAACTTGCTATGACTACATCGTTATGGGTGTTGGCCAAGAATCCGAAATGACCGGCCGTGCGATTCAAGAAGCACCAGTGCATTTCGCACAAAATGGCGACATGGGCCCAGACAAAAGATACAACCGTTTTGTTTCGGTTTTCCAAGTAGATAAAGACAATTCGACAGCTGGTTGTTCAACTAATACAGAACAAGCCAAATTCATCGGCACAGCCATGATTATGATGCCTAACCACATCATCGGTCTGGCTGAAGAAATGGATGCCGCCTATGCCAATATCGCTGCTAAATAATTAGCGCCATAGCGACCTATGGTGATTCACCATTAGACAATCTATCTTTCAAGGATGATCAAACCAAAGCGGTTTTAACATAAAACCGCTTTCTTTAAAAACGGACCACCAACCTCCCCTCGGTTTCAGTGGTCCGCTTTCGTCTAACAAGGATTTAAGACTACCAAGCTAAGGACACTCAATTAAGGACGATTTGGAACCGGAGAGGGATGCCGGTTCCCTCTTATACCGCTGCGTTTTCACTGAGAGCGCAGCGGTATGATTGTTTTTGCCGATTTGATTTTTAACCGCGGAGTCGCAGAGGCGCAGAGCTTTTAATTGCCGATTCTCTCCGTGTTTTGGCGACTCGTCGGTTTTATAAACATTTTGATGGGTTTTGGAGTTTTAATATCAAACATCTCTGTGTCTCTGTGACTCTGCGGTTTATTTGAATTTTGATGAATTTGCGGATTCATTTTTTTTAAGCGCGGAGTCGCAGAGGCGCAGAGTTTTTAATTGTCAACCCTCTCCATGTTTTGGCGACTCGTCGGTTTTATAAACGTTTTGATGGGTTTTGGAGTTTTAATATCAAACATCTCTGTGTCTCTGTGACTCTGCGGTTTATTTGAATTTTGATGAATTTGCGGATTCATTTTTTTAACCGCGGAGTCGCAGAGGCGCAGAGTTTTTAATTGTCAACCTTCTCCATGTTTTGGCGACTCGTCGGTTTTATAAACGTTTTGATGGGTTTTGGAGTTTTAATATCAAACACCTCTGTGTCTCTGTGACTCTGCGGTTTATTTGAATTTTGATGAGCTAAGCTACATGCCACTCATCCTACGATTATTTCTAAGCTTTTATACATAAGAATAACAACAAATAATGAAGCTTCCTGCTTTTAGCCAACGCCCCGCTCACACCCTGCTGTTCATCACCGAAGTCAAAACCTTCCGAGTCGATGCCGACCGCAAGGGTATTTTGCTTACCGATGTGGAAACGATAGAACGCGGTTGCGACGAGCCGGCGCGACTGGCGAAAACGCTGCAAAAGATCAGCGAGGAAAGCGCCCCTTTCGGCCGTAAACTATGGCTATTATTCCTGCGCCTGCCTTCACACTTGATCAGTCTACCGGCCATGCAGGTGCAAGGCGTGGACGACGACACGCTGATGCAAGCCTTGCAATTCGAACTGGAAGGCGTCACCGGGCAGTCATCTCAGGATAGCCGCATCGCCTTTCAGTTCATCAAAAGCGCCGATGAAATGAGCGATTATTGGTTGACCCAGATCGATCAATTGGCGCTGGACGATCTGCTCAAGGCTGCCAAGCAATGCAAAACCAAGCTGGCCGGCCTGCTCTATCCCGGCGGCCTGCCGATGGCGATCGGTGAACCGGATACTCCGGAATGGCTGCGCCTGGAATGCTGGCCCGATCAACTCTACGCCCTTCATCAGAACGAAGACCAGCTGAACCTGCAGGTCTTTTCCCTCGAAAGCCATCACTGGCAAACCGAACTGGATCAGTGGCTGCATGGCCTGGACGACAAGCCGTCCAGCGAAGCCTTGCTGAATAACAAGCTGGAAGTGTTGCCGGATACCGACCGCCAATATCATTTAAATCAGGATCACAGCCTGAGTTTATGGCTGGGGCTGTGGGCGCAAGCGCTGATAGCCAATAAGAAAACTCCGGTTCCGATCATCCGCCCCCCTTCTAACTTTAATCCGGATATCGCCTGGATGGCCGGCACCGGCGGCGGCGCGCTGCTGCTGTGCCTGCTGCATGCCGGCTGGTTCATCAGTCAGAGCAATCATTACCAGGAGGAGGCGGACCGATTGAGCAAGATTGATCAATCGATGCAGGCGCTGCGCAAACAAGTCAACAACAGCCGCGATGAGAAAGACAAGCTGGAAAAAAAACTGGGTAAATTAACCGGCGACGCCGACCTGATCCCCAACACCCTGAAACGGCTACAGCAACGCCCAGCAAAACTGTTGTTGGCATTGGCCAACGGCCGCGACGAAGAACTGGTCGTGGAAACCATCGAGAACCGCAACAACGACATCGTCATCACCGGCGTAACCTTGAAACCTCAGCTGGCCAATCAGCTGGCGACTTATCTACAAGATAATTTGCCGGATCTGAATTGGCATGTGCAGGCGCCGACCAAAAAGGATATGGCGTTGTTCGACGACGGCGGACCTTGGTCTTTCGAACTGGCGCTGATCGATGAGGGCATCCCGGGCTTTGGCGAGGATGAGAAGAAATGAATGTTTGTATTAGTTTAACCGCAGAGCATTGGATTTCAGAAACCTCTGTCACTCGGCGGTTCTGCGGTCCAAACATGATATCTATGGCCGGGAAGCAATGAATAAGTTAACCGCGGAGCCACAGAGACGCAGTGTTTTTTATTTCAATATTCTCTGTACCTCGGCGACTCCGCGGTTCACGTTCAAAATCAATCACCGACAATAACCATGACGCCTGAACAACAACGTGAATTATGGCTGAAGCGGGTTTTGCCGGGACTGGTGATTTCGGTGATTTATTTCGTCTTCATCAGCGGCATCGTCAGCGACAAGGCGAAAACCGCCGAGGATGCCTATCGAAAATTGATGCAGAGAGGCATTTCCAGCGCAGCTTTGCCGAGCCTGGAAAGCCAGAAAAACCGCTTGCAGGACGAACTCATCAAATTGAAACAACGGGATGAAGCCGTGCAAAACGGCCTGTCGGAAAAAGCCGGTTTTCTCTATGGCCAAAGCGACGGCCACGAAGCCATCGACCGCATTGCGGTGATTCTTGCTCAGCATCGACTGCGTATTACCGAGGAATCGGTCACCGAGCAGAAGAAAGTCGGCGATATGCCGCAATCGATTGCCGACGTCCAACAATGGCTAGGTGAGGCGCTGAAATCGGATGATGCGGTCAAGCTGCAGCAGATCGGCTTCGTCGGCCGTTATGTCGATGTATACGCAATGATGCAACAATTGGCCGATGAAAACATCAAGGCGCTGCCGGTCTCTTTGACGATGACGAATTTGAATTCGGATGACCGAAACGATATAGGGTTAAAAAAATGGCTGCTAGAACTGTGGATTTAAAAAAGTCGAGCCTGGCCGAAGATCAGCGCATCGAAGAACGCCAAGCGATTTCCGCCTGGAATGCGACGATCTTTCAGGACGGGGATGCTTCCCTCACCTATGGCAATGTCGTCGATATCACCGGCAGCGGCGCCTGTCTGGTTGTCAGCAAGGAAACCAGCTGGATCGCCGAAAACACAACGATGACCTTGCATGTCGAGGCCGAACATCGCCGCTTCACCCGCAAGGCCGAGGTGCGCTGGCTGAAAACACACGGTGAGAGTCTGCATTTCGGTGTGCATTATATCGACCACGTCGGCTTCGATCCCGACACTCACCAACTGAATATCGATGAGGTCAAGGTGTGTCCGACCTGCGCGCTCAAACTGCCCGGCAATATCGCCCTCAGACAAAAGGCGCTGCCCTTCTTGCTGCAAGACAATGTCACCCATATCGCCTGCAGCGCTCCTCCCAATTCCCAAACGCTTAAGTTGCTGGAACGCTTCGTCAAAACCGAAATCAAGCTGTGGCAGGCGCCGGAAAATCTGCTGACGATCAAATTGAAACAGGTTTACGGCAGCAATCCGGGTCAACCGGTACAGGCCCTGCCCAATGCCGCCGCCAACAACAATCAGGACTCGGCCGTCAACCTAGGCGACGACTTGTTGTATGCGGCTTATATGCGCCAAGCCTCCGATATTCATATCGACCCCAGCTTCGACGGCGCAACCATTCGTTTTAGAACCGACGGCCAACTAGAGGTTTACAACAAGACCAATACCCATGTTTACACCGAACTGGTCAGTCGTCTGAAGGTCATGGCCAACCTGGATATCGCGGAGAAACGTTCGCCCCAGGACGGTCGCTTTTCCCATCAATTCGTCGCCGGCGAACGCCGTATAGATGTCCGGGTCGCAACGCTGCCGACCAAATACGGCGAACGGGTCACGATGAGGCTGCTGGCCGTGCAAACCGACTCGCTGACTTTGGACAAACTGGGTTTCACCTTCAAGCATCAGGACATGATCGAGACCTTTCTGCGCCGCATCCAGGGCATGATGATCATGACCGGACCGACCGGTAGCGGCAAGACCACGACCTTATATGCGGCGATCAGGATGCTGATGGCCGAGCGCAACGTCAATATCATCACCATCGAAGATCCGATCGAATACGAAATTGCCGGCGTCGCTCAATGCGAGGTAGACGCCGGCGACAAGGTCAGTTTCGCCAAGGCGCTGCGCAGCATACTCCGACACGACCCCGATGTCGTGATGGTCGGCGAGATTCGCGACAAGGAGACCGCCGACATCGCGATCAAGGCGGCATTGACCGGCCATATGGTGTTGGGCACGTTGCATACCAATTCCGCCGCGGCCACGGTGACCCGTTTACTGGATATGGGCGTCGAGCCTTATCTGGTCGCGGCGGCCTTGCGCTTGGCCGTAGCCCAACGCCTGCTGCGTCGCCTATGCAAGCACTGCCGTATCGCCCGGCCGCTGACGGAGCTGGAGGCGATCAGCATCGGCCGGCCGGAATTGAAGCAAAAGATGATTTACGACCCTTGCGGCTGTATTTATTGCGGTGGCAAAGGCTTTGCCGGCCGCATCGGTTTATATGAAATGCTGGAGCTGAACGAGGATTGGGCGCGTTCGGTGGCCGACGGCGAAGGCGAATCGCAATTGGTCTTGAAGATGCGCGAAGCGGGCATCAAAAGTCTGCTCGATGATGCGATCGACAAGCTAATAAAGGGCGAAACGGCAATTGGCGAGGTAATACAAATTGCTTCATCGTGGTGATGTTTGGAATTAAAAACTTTGGAATGGTGAACCGCGGAGACACAGAGACACGGAGTTTTTAAGATCATAAATTCTCTGTGTCTCGGCGGCTCTGCGGTGGAAAAACTGATGCCGATCCATGATGCCCAATTACTCACCTACCTCAAGCTGACACGATGCAAAGTAGACTTATTAATAAATTTCAATGCTCCTCTATTACACAAAGGAATCAAACGCTTAGTGATGATTATTAACCCGAAGCAGGTGAGCTCTTGAAAAATCTCTGCGTCTCTGAGTCTCTGCGGTAATTCATTACAATTTACGACATAAAACCATGCCTGTTTTCAGTTATACGGCCCGCGACCGAAGCGGCCAGCAACGTAACGATTCGATCGAAAGCCCTTCCCGCGAGGCGGCGATCGCCAACTTGCGCGGTCAAGGTTTGCTGCCGTTGCGGATCACCGAAGTCAAAAACAAAACAGACGGTTCCGCGTCCTTCAGCTGGAATCCGCTGGATTACCGTTCCATCCGTCCCGATGACATCGAACATGAATTTCACCAGATGGCGGTGATGCTGCGCAGCGGTATCAGCTTGATGGACGCGTTGAACATGACCGCCCGCCATTGCCGCATCGGCGCCCGCCCCACCTGGCAGGACCTGACCAAGCGGATTCAGCAAGGCAGTTCCTTCACCGAAGCCCTGTCTGAGCACAAAATCTTCACCAACTTCACGATACAACTGGTTCGCGTCGGCGAACAGACCGGGCATCTGAATACCGTCATGGATCAGGCGGCAGAAGAAATGAAGGCCAACCGCAAGCTGAAAAAACAAATCATGACCGCCTTGCGCTATCCCGCTTTCACGTTGCTGTTTGCGATCGGCCTGGTGGTTTTCATGCTGACCAGCATCATTCCGGAAATCAAGAAGCTGCTGCAGATCATGGGCAAGCCGATGCCGCCGATCACCCAGGCGCTAATCGATATATCCGACTGGTTTCTGGCCAACGGCATTTATGTTGGCGTGTTGATAGGCGGCATTTTATTCAGTTTCATCGCCCTTTATCAGGTTCCCAGAAGCCGCTGGTGGATAGACAGAATTAGCCTGAAACTACCGGTGTTAGGCTATGTCTTGCGCCTGTCCGGGACGGTGCTGTTCGCCCGCGCGATGGGGCTGCTGCTGCGCAGCGGCGTGGTCATCGTCGAGGCGCTGGAGACGATGGAGAAACTGCATGGCAATCACTACATGGCCAGCAAGGTGCGCATGGCCCGCAATCGGGTCATGCAAGGCTCGTCGTTGACGGAACCGTTGCAGGCCGATACCGGCTATATGCCATTAATGCTGCAAATGATCCGAGTCGGCGAGAGCTCGGGCACACTGGATGATATTTTGATCGAAATGACTGACTACCATGACGAGCTGTTGCAACAGGCGATAGCCAAATTAACCGGCATGATCGCGCCGTTGATGACCGTGTTTGTCGGCGGTATCGTCGGCTTTGTCTACGCCGCGTTTTTGGTGGCGATGTTTTCCGCCGCCGGAGGGAGCCCTTCCTGATGAAACGTCTGTCACTCCTGTTATTGCTGTGCCTGGCCCAAAGCGCTATGGCCGAGCATGTCAAAAATATCAACCCGAACTATAGCGAAGGCTCCAACCGTAAAGTCGAAAAGCTGAACCAGGCCACCGAGGTCTTGCGCGATCCGCCCCTCGCCTTGGACAAAATCAAGCAAACGATTACCGACGCAGGCGACACAAACAAACCGTCATCACCCCCCTCCCCCATCAAGGACCCCACTCAAATCAACGGCAGCTTCAATGATGCCCTCAGGCGTTTATCGACCAACCGCAGCGGCAACCAATCGGCTAATAAGCTCCCGGAAATATCATTATCGGCGAAGACCTATAGCGAAGACGGCAAGAACACATCCGCGATCTTGAGCATCAACGACAAGCTTTATTTCATCAAACCCGGCGGCGGATTTTCCTTCATGCAGGATAACGAGATTTATCAAGTGCAGGTGGAAAGCATCGACCTTCATTCGGTGCGTATCCGGCTGTTGCCGATGAACGAAATTTTGATTCTACGCTAGACAGGCAATTCAGGACTTTTTATGAACCGCTTTTTCAAGAGCAGCCTCCAAGGCGCTTTGATTGTTATTGCTTTAACCCAACCGGCCGTTTGCTGGCCGGCCCAAAGGCCCAATCCGCCCATTATCGAACGCATCGAGTTTCACGATATTCCAATGGCGGAGGCCTTGCGGATGTTGTCCGATCAATACAAGCTGAACGTCATCACCTCGCGCAAGGCGGCCGAAGTCAGGGTGACGATGTTTTTGAACAGGGTCACGCCGGTGGACGTGCTGGAAACGCTGGCGAAAACCTATAATCTTTGGTATCGCAAAGATCCGAACTCGAATATCTATCGCATGTATACCGCGGAAGAATTTCGCCTGGGTAATGTAGACGCCAATCGCGAACATGTCGAGGTTTTCACGGCCCGTTATCAGAACGTGCTGTCGATCGCTTACGCGGTTCAGAATCTCTATCCGGAACGGGTGCAAATGCAGCTGGGCGAGGAGCAGGACGAGATCTATCAGGATTTGCAGAACCGGTTCCGACGTTTCGATTTGATCGCCGGTCGCAGCACCATCGAAACCGGCTCCGGCAATACTGGAGGCGTCAACAATAACAACAACTTCAATAATAACTCGTCTAATAACCGCAATAACAACAGCAACAATCGAAACAACAGCAATAACCGATTCGGCGGTTCCGGATCTCAACGCAATAATCAGGGCAATAGGCTTTCCCTGCTCAGTAACGAAGATCTGCAGGAAAACCTTCAGAACGTCATCAGCGGGGATATTCAGGGCAGAAGAGGTCAAATCACCCAACATATCCAGGAGGATGCGCCGATCTTCCTGACCCTGCTGAAGAATCAAAACAACATCCTGGTCAGGACCCGCGACCCGATGGCGATCAAGGAAATACAGAATCTGATCCACAACCTGGATAAACCGCCGATCACCGTTCTTCTGGAAGTCAAGATCCTCAGCATCGCCTTAAACGACGACTATACCTCGGCGTTCGATTTTTCCCTCGGTAATGACGACATCAACTTTACCCAAGGAGACGCTAATTTTTCGTCGCTGGCGACCAACGCCAACACGCTGGCCGCCGACCTGGTTCGCGGCGCACTCGGTGGCCCTTCCGGGCTGGTCGCCGGCTATGTGTCGAGAAATTTTCAAGCGCGACTGGAACTGCTGGAGGACGAAGGCCGAGTGACCGAATTGGCGACGCCGGTGGTCTCGACCGCCAACCAGGAAGTCAGCCGCATTACGCTGGCGGAAGAGCGGCCGATCACCGTCGATTTCAATGTATCGAGCAGCAACACGACCGCAACCGGTAGCGGAACGGTGGTCAATACCCTTAGAAACGATGCGGTCGTGGAACGCCAGCAAATCGGCACGACGTTGATCATGACGCCGAGCATCAGCAAGGACAACAGCGTCAACCTGAATCTGTTGATCGATCAGTCTTCGATCAGTCCCATTAAGGGCGAGATCCCGGTCGACACCGGATCGGGCGCCATCGAACAAGTCGAGGTCGATGTGGTTTCGCGCAAAAGCTTCGCCGGTAATGTCGTCATTCAAAATAACATGCCGATGGCGATCGGCGGCTTGATCACCGAAAAAGCAAGGGACGTCGAGCGAAAAGTCCCTATTCTCGGCGATATTCCCTTCATCGGCACGGTGTTCAACGACGAGGTCAGGGAACGCAAACGCGAAGAGCTGATCATCATCATCAAGCCGCATATCATGAGCAACGGGGAAAGCGACATGCAGTTCAGCAATGAGTTTTTAAACAACAACAGCATCCACCCCTATACCAAGCATCAGGATAGCCTGGATATTTATTCCAATGACAGCGGCGAACACAAAAACTACAAACTGGAAAAACCCTATAAGGAATACCGTCTGCAAGATAAGCAAGACTCTCAACGCTGGAACAGTCCGGAGCAGGAACGAAGACAACGGGACAAATCGGCAAGCCAGCCCAGCGCCGCCCAAGAAACCTATATCGAGCTGACCCGTTATGCGGCCAAGGCGGTCAGATTGCCGGAGCATGAGCGGGAAAAAGTCGCTCATATCCGTCCCGCTCGACTCGAGCGCACTGACGACGTGGATGTCATAAAAAATAACAGCGGCCAGCTGCGCACGATACCGGTCGCCAGCTGGAAAAAAGGCGGCATTCATGTCACCGCGCTGGAGGTGCATAATATTTCCCAGTCGCCGGTCAAGGTGAACCATCGCAGCTTGAAGGGACGCTGGCTCGCCTCCACTATTGAGGACACGCAGTTGGCGCCTAACTATCAGTTCGGCGATTCCACCTATTTATATCTGGTTTCGTCGCAACCGTTCTGGGAAATCATGGACAAGGCAGGTCGCTAACATGAAAACCAGTGCGCTTTTTTCCGCAGGATGTCTGATCTTCGCCGTTCATGGCGTGGGCTACGCCGGCAATCGCACCATCACCGACGACAATATCAATATCGCGTTTTTTGATCCGGGCGCCGAGCCGGTTGAAGACGAGCCGACGTTGCATATGGTGATTTATCAGGAAGATGATCAGGCTAAGACTGAAAGCAAAAAGGATAAATACGCTAGTAAGGTCGATGAGCAAAATATCCAAATGGAATTTTATATCAATGGCGGCTATCGCCAAGATGAGTTGGATTGGAATATTGCTTATCCAACTGGAACGCCCAATATCCTCTCGGAATTAAGCTGGGATGACCTTGAAATTGCCACTTTCGGGCTCGGTGCAACAATGTATTTGCCGGCTAATTTAGTACTGGATGGAAAATTTACTTATGGCCGTATTTTTAATGGGGACAATCAAGATTCAGACTATTATGGCGACAATAGAACCCAAGAATTCTCTCGTTCCAACAATAATGCCGACGAGGGCAGCACGATCGATGCATCCGTTGGTTTAGGCTATCGTTTTAATATCATTCCGTCATCGCGTCGTTTTAAAAAGCCAACCCTGAGTTTCACTCCCATGGTCGGTTTCTCTTATCACGAGCAGAACTTGAAAATGACGAACGGCAAGCAAACTGTTCCGTTCAACTATCATTTTGGCGGGCTGGACAGCAGTTATGACGCTACCTGGTACGGGCCCTGGGCAGGTTTCGATAGCGAATTAAGCATCGTGGACCGAGTCAGCTTTACCACTTCGTTTCAATATCATTATGCCTTTTACGAAGGAACTGCCGATTGGAATTTGAGACAAGATTTTGCTCATCCGGAAAGTTTTAGCCATGAGGCCAGAGGTACTGGCTTAGATTTATCGTGGGGTAGTTTGATTCGACTCAATGAAAACTTGCATTTAACCTTATCGGTCGATTACAAAAATTGGAAAGCCGACAATAAAGGGTTCGATACCACCTATTTATCGGATGGAAGAGTTCTGGAAACTAAGCTTAATGAGGTGAACTGGGAATCATTAGGAGCAAACTTAGGATTGCAGTTTAATTTTTAAGTTTATTTGACGGGTTGATCAAAAGCTCTGCGTCTCCGTGATTCTGCGGTTTGACAAACTTTAACAGGCATAGTCGTAGGTCACGTTGCCGCGTTAGCGGTTACGTGACACTTCAAAGTCATGTGGGGCATGGCCAGCGAACGCTATCGCGCGCCCCAATGCTACTTCCAGTCTAACAGCCGGTTTGGCCGACCTCTATTCGCGCCGAGGGCGGCGCTCCCACAGAACGGAACATTAGCTTTTTTATTAACCGTCAGCGTCTGAATAACTTGCGCAGATTTGATAGAGGTTTTCGACCGCCCGCTTGTCTCGCCCGAAAGTGCAACTCGATTCTCGTCGATGTTCATAATATCGCCCGGTATTTAGTTGGCCGACGGAGTCGGTCGCTAACCAGACCGGGGTATCGGCGCCCTGATCCGGCGATTCATGGCCGCCGAAACCCAGATTATTGCTTAGGGTGGAATTGACGTCCCCGGGGTGGCAAGCATTGACGGCGACCTGGTAAGGCGCGAGTTTTTCAGCGAAAGCGACGGTCAGCATACGGTCGGCTTGTTTGGACTGTCGGTAAGCGGCGTCGTTATCGTATCTGCGGCGGATAAATTCCAAATCGTCCAAATCCAAACCGCCCGCCCAATAGCTGGCGACATTGACGACACGCGCGGGCGCCGACGCCCTTAATATATCGGAGAATTCGTCGATGAGCCGAAAATAACCCAATACATTGGTGGCGAATTGCATTTCGACGCCTTCCGGCGTTTCCTGTCGGCTGCGCGGCGTGCAGGCGGCGGCGTTGATCAATACATGCAGTGGCCCGGCCCAGCGCTCCGCCAAGACGCGGATCTGATCATGACGACTCAAATCGGCCAATTCATAACGCACCCTTTGATTGCCGCTCGCTCGGGCTATGTCCTGCACCGCTCGTTCCGCCTTATGCCGGTCGCGGCAGACCAGCACCACTTCGGCGTCCTTCGTTTCAGCCACTTGCCGGGCAATCGCCTTTCCTATCGCGCCGGTCGCCCCCGTCACCAGAAACACCTTGCCATCAGACTCTTGCATAGTTTAAAACTCCGCTGAAAAATTCAAGCCTCGAAAATCTTCATTGCTCAAACCAAGATGTAATTATTCAGCGTAGTTTTATAAGAGGGAGTAGGTTATTGATTTATCGGGCTGTCTGCAACAGGACGTTGCAGTCAGAGCTTACAGGGAAGTATTCACCCAGCACCTAAATTAACGAAGATTATTAATCATAGCCAATAACCTAGGGTATTTAGGTGCTGGGTGAACGCGTCCCGAGAAATCAATGACCTACTGCCTAAAACCCGAAAGATACTGAATAGTTACACCAAGATTATCTTAGGAACCCGGGCCGAATGAAGCTTTTCGCGCCGAGGGCGGAGCTCCTAACGGCATTGTGATCCAAAGCCGGACGGAGTTTGCAACTTTTCACCGATTACTTCATCGCAGGAAACGTTGCCCACGCCCTCGTATTCCGGCGCGACTCAATTTGCTGTGCTTCATTTTATTCAGCCAACCTACACAAATTTAAGACATCCCGCAATATGTGTATAACGATGTGCATATAACCCAGAAGTTTCAATCGATTGTAGATTACCTTATTCCGACCTACAATAAATGCCGTAAACTAAATCTTACGCCAACCGATATGAAAGAAAACATCAAGCCTATAAAAAGTCTCTGCGTTTATTGCGGCTCCAGTCCCGGCCGGCTTGACGCTTATGCCGAATCGGCCCGCATTTTGGCCGAAGCGCTGGTCAGACGAAACATTCGCCTGGTTTACGGCGGCGCCAGCATCGGCGTCATGGGCGAGGTCGCCGATCATGTCTTGCAGC
Source organism: Methylomarinum sp. Ch1-1 (assembly GCF_030717995.2). Taxonomy (NCBI): domain Bacteria; kingdom Pseudomonadati; phylum Pseudomonadota; class Gammaproteobacteria; order Methylococcales; family Methylococcaceae; genus Methylomarinum; species Methylomarinum roseum. Next base: position 4,283,972 of record NZ_CP157743.1, read on the forward strand.
TTGGCGGCGAAGTAGTCGGCGTGATACCGAAAGCCTTGGCGCATAAAGAAGTCGCGCACAATAAGCTGACCGAATTGCACGTCACGAAATCGATGCATGAGCGCAAGACGATGATGGCCGAACTGTCGGATGGTTTTATCGCCCTTCCCGGCGGCATCGGGACGCTGGAGGAATTATTCGAGATTTGGACCTGGGCGCAGCTAGGCTTTCACGCCAAGCCCTGCGGACTGCTCAATGTCGAAGGTTATTACGACTCTCTGATTCGTTTTCTGGATCACGTACAAGCCGAGCAATTCGTCAAACCGCATCAACGCGCGATGCTGATCGTCGAAAACGAAGCGGATGTGCTGCTGGACAGATACGCCCGACATCAAGCGCCCGCGGTGCCGCACTGGGTCAATAAAGACGAAACCTGAGGCCTATAAGAGACGCATCGTTGCCGATAACCTCTTCCTTGATACCCTTTAAACGGCATTTTACGAAAAGGCTCGTTGTCCAAATTCAAAATGGCAGTATGACCACCTTGTTTTGTTTGAACAAAGGAATCAGCACACGCTGACGCTTGGTGTCTACGCCCAGGTCGGCCGGCGCATCCAGCGAATCGGCCAGCGTCGTGAAATTATCGTCTTTATCCAACGCATAAATGGCCGAGCCTCCCCAACTTGAGATCAGAAAGCGGCCATCTGCCAATTTGACCAAACCGTCCAAGCCGTCATGAGGCGGAGTCGGCAGGGCTATTTGTCTGCCGGAACGGTCGATGGCGAACATTTTTCCGGAACCGAAGGTGACCACGACCAGCCGGCCGTTATCATCCCAAATGCCGTTCGGACGCCCCATGCCTTTGTCCTTGACGATCACTTCGTATTTGCCGCTCGCCCAAACCTTGTATATAGCGTCGCTCCCCGATGGCGCCATGCCTTCGCTCAATCCGCTGTCGGTCACGTAAACATAATCACCGGCACCCGGGGTAATGCCGTTCAAAAACGTACTACCCTCAATCTTGATCGACTTTTTCTGCTGGCCGTCGGACAATGCGAAAACATGCACCTGATCGATGTCTGTGACCCATAAATTATCGCCGACGATGGCCGCCCCCTTGGGCGCATTCAACGTGACGCCGTTGTTTGCGCCGTCTATCCATTTAAGCTCGATGACCTTGCCGTCGGGCGCAAGCTTGGAAATAAAACCGTTGCCGTCGACCGCCAAGGAGCCGCCGTTGATATTGGTGACCAGATAGATATCCCCTGCGGCATCGTATTCGACCGACTCCGGCGTGGCAAAACCTACGTCCGCCACTTCGATGGCTTTGTCACCCTCCGTCGCCAGCGTCGTTGTCGAAAAGGACAACGCCATCAATAGCGAAGCAAATGTTTTATGCGTTAATGCGGTTTTCATAGCAATCTCCTGTACTTAGCAGAGTGGCGGATCCGCTGTGCTTGATCCGCCCTACGAATTTCATGCGATTTATGACGTTGCAGCATGTCGAGCCTTTCGACAACACACGGTTTTATGCCATTTCGGCATCGATTCACCCTGAGCAATCAAGCGATGTAATTTTATTGACTTTGAACAGAGTATCTACAAAACTGTTCGATCAATACTTTGAGAAACTCGGTCTTCGTCATCGGCTCGCCCAGGTCCTAAGAGTCAAATACCAGACCGCCCCTCCCATTTAATAACCATCAAGCTGCTGCGTTCAGATCTCTCTATGCTATCGTCAAAATCAGCTAATATAACGATCATCGGGCGCGTAGTTATGCTTGGCCGCCTGCAGGTCTATGAATTGCTCGGTATGAGCGCATGAAAAATCGGCGCCCTTGCGGTAGTTCGAGCAGCCCCAGAATTGGCCATACGGGCCTTTTCTCTGACTCATCTTGCCGCCGCATTTCGGACACGCCGGTTCGACATAATCACAGCCTTTGTTTTCGCAGACCCTGAAACGGCCGTTTTCCTTTAAAGCGCCGCCGCAGCGCTGGCAGGCCGATTCGGTATGACTGCAAAGCGGATAACCGCTGCAAGCGAAAAAGTTGCCGTGCTTACCGTCCCTGGGCGCCATGTAACCGGTTTCGCATTCGCCGCAGACGATGTCGGCAATCTTGTGCTGAAATCCTTCGCCGCTAAATTCCTCGCTGTGAATGTCGTAGCGCTGATCGACTAGCTCACGAACAAAGTCGGAGGCCTTATTCGCGTCGCTGATCAAATAGACATGATGGCGAGCGCGGGTCAGCGCCACGTAGAACAAACGCCGCTCTTCCGCGTGGGCGAAGCTTTCCGCTTTCGGCAGCAACAGCTCTAACAACGGATGTGTGCTCTGCTCGGACGGAAAGCCGTGCCTGCCCTTTTCCAGTCCCAGCACGATGACATAATCCGCCTCCTTGCCTTTCGAGCCATGCACGGTCATGAACTGTAATTTCAGCTTGGCATACTGCCGCTGCAAAGCGGATAAATCCGGCTTCCTGAACTTGAAGCGGGCCAGAATCAACACGCTGGCATGCTCTTCGGCTTGGCTGTTGATTGCCGACAATGCGGCATTCAGACCGACCTGATCGTGCTGGGTCTTGATCAGCGAAACGGCGGCTTGTTCGATAATACGATGACTTAGGATCTGTTTATCGATTTGGGTCGGGTTTTGCATCACGAAGCGGGATGCAACCTCGCCGATCTTGTTATTGAATCTAAAAGTTTGATCCAGAACGCTGGTCGTCGTCGCGCCGAAATGCTCTTCGAATTCCTTGGTGATGCTGACGTCGCTGCCGGTAAAGCGGTAAATCGATTGCCAGTCATCGCCGACGCAGAACAAGCCGTTATCCGGATTCTGGCTTAACAAGGCCTTGATCAACCTGGTCCGACTGGCCGAGATGTCCTGAAACTCATCGACCAGAATATAGCGATACGGCGAGCAGTAATGCGCGGCTTCGACGTATTCGATCGCCCGGCCGATCATGTCGTCGAAATCGATGCTGTCGGTGTCCTTCAGATATTGCTGGTAGGCCTCGTATATCGGCTCGAACAAGAAGGCCGCCGCCTGCATGCGCTCGCTGTCTTCATGTTGTCTGGCCAATGTCACCATGCCCTTGATGCTCTGGCAGGCGGCCTTGAACAAGGCCAGCATCTGCGCCAACAATTGCCCCAACGACGAAACCTGGCCCAACCGGTTCAGTTGATCCAGCAATTCATGGTTCGACAACGGCCGGAAGGTCACGCCCGCTGCTTTAAGCCGCTGTTGCAAAGCTTCGGTCAAAACGCCCTGCTGCTTCTGATAACTGTAGGTTTCGATCAGATGGGTTCGATGCTTCTGATGCAACTCCCGCTTCCACTCCATGCCATCCAGATACTTTTCCTGATCGATGAACGGCGGCGTTTGATTGTGTTCGTTGACGGCAAAATGCTCGATATAAATGCCGTATTCGGGTAGATAGAAATCGGGCTGATAAACGCGAAAATCCGGTCCCGAGGTATTCACCTGATAATTGGCCTCATACTGATAAGCGATGCCCTGACGATAGAGAAAATTGGCGATCTCGCATTCCTCATAACTTTTCACCAGTTCCCCTTGCAAGGTGCGAATATCGTTTTCCAGGATGTAGTCGTTGTATTCGCCCTGGCTATTGAAATGAAAAACGCTGCTATACCGATAGCGAAATCTGACCACATAGTTCACGAAGCGGGATTGATAAAGCTCGTCCTTTAATAAACGCTGAAGCTGCTCATCGACAAAGCGGGCGCGTAGATGATCGTCCTCGGCCAGCGTGTTGATGGCTGACGCCTTGCCTTCGACTTGGGCGATGATGTGTTTGCCTAGACCGTGGAAGGTCTTCACCGTCAACGAATCGATGCCGAGCTTGTCCTGGATGCGCTCTTCCATTTCATCGGCCGCCTTGCGGGCAAAGGCCAGCATCAGGATTTGTTCCGGCTGCGCTAAACCGGCGTTGAGCAAATAGCCGGCCCGGCCTATCATCGTGCTGGTCTTGCCGGTGCCGGCCCCGGCCAGCACCAGGTTATGCTGTTCATCGATCACGCAGGCCCGGCGCTGGTTGGGCGTCAGCGGCTTGCTTTCTATCTGATCGAAAAACTGCTGAAAAACCTCAAGCTGACGAGCGACATAGCTTTCGTTCACTTGCTCGATCACCGCTAAACCGTGGTTCAACAATGGCCGGATCGATTGCAGCTGCTGCCCTGCCTCGCTCGGCAAAAAACGTTGCACATCCTTACGTTGTATGCCATCAGCCAAATCCTGATAGGTGTTCAGCCATTGTCTGGCTAGGCCCCGGCGTATATACCTCCGACCGGAAAGCAGTCCCCGCGCCTGCTCGGATGCGGCTTGGATTTGCGGCGCCAGGCCTTGATAAAAATCCCTGAGATAAGCGCGGTAAGTCTTATTTAACCCGACCAGAAAACGGCTCGACTGTTTTTTGTTGATTCCGCCGATGCGGATGAGATCGCCGTTTTCCAGATGAATCTCTAACACATCCCAGAAATAACCCGGCTCTAGAGCGCCCCCGCGACCAATAGACAAGTGAGAGATCTTGTCTCTGGCATTGTCTCGGCCAAACAGCAATATGCCGTCATCGCTGATGGCGAATGACTGATAATCGCAATGCGCCGCAAACAATGCGGCCAGCCTGCCGATTCGATAATTGAAGAGTATTTTTGATGATTCCAAAATCAGTCCATTGCCATGTTTTAAGCTAAAACGTGCCGCTCAGCCTAGTGCAAATAAATCGCGAACAAAGTCTGCATATTCTGAGCAGACCGGAGTTTGTAACTCCGGCCTGAATCTTTCAATCCTATGCCAATAAAATCAAAACGTTCGGGGCGGGTTGAATAACCCGCCCCGCGCAGATGGGTCAAGAATCCGCTAGCGCGGCAACGTAAAGCACTGATAACTACGCTGTCCTTACCGCCGGAGTTGTATTGTAAGAGAACTTCCTTAATTTTAAACTTTTTGTTTTTAATTATAAAAAATAACATTAGAATATTAGCTGTTATTAATTATATTAATCGGCGTAACTTGCAACACTTTTATCAGCCCGACAACATAACGAATAGCTAGGCGACGATTTGTTAGCGACTTGGCGCACGAATAAAGTCTTCGATGATAAAATGCCGCCGAACAACGCAAGTCGATATAAATAAAGTGTCCCATTCTTCAAAAACACGAAAGTCCACAAAACCTCAAACACATTCAATCCATAACGCGAAACATGCCGGCGGCAAGAAGCGCAAAAGTATTGCGGATATCTTTCATAACGAAGTCACCGCCTGGTTCATTCTGATCATCTCTTTGTGCATAACTGCCGCCGGTTGGCATATTGCCAATCATTATGTCCAGAAACGGGCCACGGAGCGTTTTTATTTTGAAGGCGAGGACGCCCGTCAACGCATACTCAAGCGTATGCTCGACTACGAGCAAGTTTTACGCGGCGGGGTCGCGCTTTTTCACACCTTGCAAAGAACCCCAACGCGAGAAGAATGGCATCGCTATGTGTCTTCTCTGGATATTCAAACCTACTTCCCCGGCATTCAGGGCATAGGGGTGACATTGATGCTGAAGCCTTCCGAATTACAGCCCCATATCGATGCAATTCGTCAGGAAGGTTTTTCAAACTATACGGTAAAACCGCAAGGCAAACGTGACAACTATAGCGCCATCGTTTATTTAGAACCTTTCGATTGGCGCAATCGACGAGCCTTCGGTTATGACATGTATTCCAATCCGATGCGTCGAGAGGCCATGGAGCGCGCCCGCGATACCGGCTTGCCTTCGCTATCCGGTCGGGTCACCTTGGTTCAAGAAACCAAGGACGATGTGCAAGCAGGATTTTTGGTTTACCTTCCCATATACCGCAAGGAAATGCCGCTAGATACCGTCGAACAGCGCCGCCAAGCATTAACGGGCTTCGTTTACAGCCCTTTCAGGATGAATGATCTGATGAGCGGAATCCTCGGCACTGACACGCCTAATGTGGGCTTTGAGCTTTATGACGGCGTTTCCAGCCAAGATATGGCAACCCTGTTATATGACAGCGATCCTGTTTGGGACAACCAGCAAGCGCCGGCTCATCAAATTCAGTCTCAAATTGAACTTCCCGGACGCACATGGACAGCCCGTTTCCATAGTCGTCCTGCATTTACTGAAGCCATGTCCAGCAATCAACCGATATTAATCGCGATAGGCGGCTTAGTCGTCGACCTCTTGCTGTTTACCATTATTTGGTCGTTGGCCGGTGAACGCAGCCGGGTGCAAAGCAAGGCAGAAGCGATGACCGTGGATTTACGCAACCTCTCCCAACGCCTCGATTTGGCTCAGGAATCAGCCGGCATAGGTACTTGGGACCTGGACCTGACCAACAATCATTTGCTCTGGGATGTTCGCATGTTCAAGCTTTACGGGATGTCTCCGGAAAACTTTACTCATAACCTGGATTGTTGGAGCAGTTGCCTCCACCCCAACGATTTTCCTCGTGTCGAATCCGAATTCAAGCGCTCCATTGCAACGGGTGAAAAATTCAAGTCCTCTTTTCGTATTTCTCTCGGCAATGGCGAGATTCGAGTGCTGGAAGCGCATGCGACATTATTGCAAGACAGCGGCGGCAAGCCCGTGCGCATGGTCGGCATCAACAGCGATATCACCGAGCGCAGGCGCAACGAAGAAAAATTGATGCTGGCGGCCAACGTCTTTGAACATGCCCATGAAGGCATCATGATCACCGATGAAAATGAGCGCATTATCGATGTCAACCCTACCTTTTGCGAATTAACCGGCTATAGCAAAAATGAAATAATCGGCGAGACGCCTCGCATGCTTCAGTCGGGACGACAAGAGAAAGCGTTTTATCAGCACATGTGGCAAGAAATCAAAACATCCGGTTTTTGGCAGGGGGAAATATGGAATAGACGAAAGAACGGCGAACTTTATGCCGAATTGCTCAGCATATCGACGATACGCGAGCTCGGCGAACAATCCTACCGCTATGTCGCCATTTTTTCCGACATCACCAAACTGAAGCATCAGCAAGAAAAGTTAATTCGCTTGGCGCATTACGACGCCCTCACCCAATTACCCAACCGGGTGTTATTAGCCGACCATCTGAATAAGGCCATGGCGCAGGCTCGTCGCAGCGGTTTAGTGCTTGCAGTTTGTTATCTGGATCTCGATGGTTTCAAACCGGTTAACGATAATTATGGACATGATGTGGGCGACCAACTGCTCGTCAAAGTCGCCGAGCGTTTAAATGACCATATGCGGGCAAGCGACAGCGTCTCGCGTTTGGGCGGTGACGAATTTGTGCTGTTACTGAATAATCTTGAAGGCGTCGAAGAATGCGACCATGCCTTGCAACGCTTGATGGAGCGCATGACCGCTACTTACCACGTGGACGACAAGCGGATTCTGGTATCCGCCAGTATCGGCGTTACGCTCTTCCCATGGGATGATGTCGATGCCGATACCTTGCTGCGCCATGCAGATCAAGCGATGTACCGCGCCAAGGAAAACGGCCGCAACCGCTATCAAATATTCGACCCCGAGCGCGACCGCCAAGTCCGCGCTCATCGTGAAGCGCTGAACCGCATCGAACAAGCCTTGCAAAACCAAGAATTCGTGCTGTATTACCAACCCAAGGTCGATATGCGCCGCGGCAAAGTGTTGGGCGCCGAGGCGTTGCTGCGTTGGCTTCATCCCGAACAAGGTCTTTTGCCGCCCGGTAAGTTTCTGCCGATCGCCGAAGAAAGCGATTTTTCGATTCAACTCGGCGAGTGGGTCTTAAACGAAGCTTTGCGTCAATTAACCCTCTGGAAGGAAAATGGGTTAAATACCACGGTCAGCGTCAACATCTCGGGACGCCATTTCCAGAAAGAGAATTTTGCCGAAAAATTAATGGCTTTATTGACTCGATATCCGTTGGTAAAACCATCGCAACTGGAACTGGAAGTCTTGGAGTCGTCGGCCCTGGAAGACATCGATTCGGTTTCCCAAGTGATATCGGCATGCCGCGCCATGGGCATACCGGTTGCAATCGATGATTTCGGCACCGGCTATTCTTCATTGACCTATTTGAAAAGATTGCCGGCGGACACGCTGAAAATCGACCAATCATTCATACGTAACATGCTGGTGGACATAGAAGATTTGACTATCGTCGAAGGCATCATCGGTTTGAGCCATGCTTTTCGCCGTAAAGTCATTGCCGAGGGCATCGAAAGCGAAGAGCACGGCGTTTTTTTGCTGAGGCTTGGCTGCGAACTCGGCCAAGGTTACGGCATTGCCCGCCCGATGCCGGCCGAAGAATTTCCGCATTGGGCAAGCAACTATCATAATGTCTCCTCCTGGCAGCATACAGCCCAGTTTCACTGGTCTCGACAAGACTTCCCGCTGTTTACCGCCGAATTAATTTATCGACGCTGGATTAATGACTTAAGCGCAAGCATCAATGCGGGTACGAAGCTGATACCGCCGCCTGAATTGGACAGTAAAAGATGCCGCTTCGGCCTTTGGTATTACAATGAAGGAAGCGCTCGTTACGGAAACCTGCCCACCTTTAAAGCGTTGGAGCCGATCCATGAAAAGATTCATCGCCATGCCGCCTACCTCGTGGCATTGGAAAAGTCAGGACGTCCGAATTTAGTAAAAGAAGAATTAAAAAGACTCAACGCCATGCATCTCGACATCACAAAATCCCTTAGCAAGCTACAGATGGAATTTGCGGAAAAAGCCGACGCCCATTATAAAGCCTTAGAAAGGTCGTGATCAGGCCCAGCAAACAAGCCTTAGCAATGGTCTATCAATGAAGACAACTCACCCGGATATTTCACAAAGCAAGAAGTTTTAAGCCCCATGCATTTGCATTAATATCGGATCAAGGGGAGGAAATATGCAGCAATTCCCATCAGTTTGAGCGTTTTAGCGGTGTTTAGGGCCAGGGGTGTGTCTGTCGAGGAACGAAGTTCACCCAGCACCTAAATTATCCTGGCATGTAAAATATAGTCCAGTAGCCATGGAATTTAGGTGCCGGGTAAACCCATCCTTGGGGGCTTGACGACGGCATCCCTGCCGTCGACATCCTAGTCAAACACACCCCAAGCCTTAAATAACCACAGTTCGGGAGAAAAGAATCATATATTGCAAAGAGTTACCTGATTACCCATAAGTTTCCGCCAACTTTAAAGAATAATTATTAACTGCATTAAGCGTACTTGCTAAGATAGGTGAAAAACGAGCATTCGGTAACTCGCTCTGCAAGACGCTGTAAATATATCCCTATAAGCTTGGGTTCGGCCTCCATGCCTCACACACTTGCAGATCAAGCCACCGAACACTCGCCAAGTAGCTGAGAGTTATAAGTAATCAAGAAGAGTTAAGACGGTATCAGGTATCTCTGGAAGAAGTGTGTGCGGCATGGAGGCCGCGCTCAAGCCTACATGGATGTATTCACCCAGCACCTAAATTCCATAGGCTAATGGCTGCGATAAATCATCTTCGTTTATTTAGGTGCTGGGTTCACGGCGCCTTCTGGAATAGATATCTGATACAGGCTGGTTTGTTAACCCGAACTCAGGTTAAATATGTGTCCCGCCCCATTGTTTTGCATTTCTGCTTTATCCCTCTTCATCAATATCTACGGCGACCTCTTCATCATGCATGCTCCGCGCCCTGACGACGGCTTGATACAAGCGCACCAAATCAGCTTCCAGCACCGTGATCTCTTCAGAAGAATAATCATCGAACAAGCGATTGATATGCTGCAGATGCTCGGGGAAGGAGCTTTCATATAAAGTCTTGCCCGCTTCAGTCAAGCGTACAACCTGACTGCGGCCATCCTTCTTAGAAGCAGCGCGCTGAACCAATCCTTTATATTCCAACCGGCTGACGACGCCGGTCAGCGTCCCTTTGGTAATCAAGGTTTGTTCGCCTAGTTTTTTCGGAGTCATGCCGGCGGTATTGCCTAATGTGATGATGACATCGTATTGCGGCAATGTCAGATCAAGCTTGTGAACATGACTGGCGGCATACGATAAAAAGGCTTGATGCGTACGTAATAGCTCGCGCAGCACCGATGGAAATGTTGATGGTTTAGTCATAGTGTCCGAATAAAACAAAGTTCTAATTAGAACGGGATCATAATCCCAAACTGCAATAACCTCAAGTTTTATACCGTAATCGACGGCATCGCGTTAACTAAGCGACCCACCCGGTTTTGAGCCGATTTCATTTCCGGCTCGGGTCATTTCTTTCGGTTTCGGCAAGGCTTGCCGAAAAAACGAATGTCATCCGCTCTTCGTCCAAATCCCCGAAAAAGCTTCCCCTGATTTCTTAACGCATTGACTTATAAGTATTTTATTATTTTATCACAGAGAAAAGCGACACTTTTTCCCAGCCCTGACAAGATATATTTAGTTCTTATAAGTACTTTTTTGTTCTAATTAGGACTACATATGCTAGACTTTAACCATACCTAGCGATCAACGCGGCTCTTTCTAAACCAAAGCAACTTTCATCGTCAGGTAGCAATACTTTGTTTTTCACTATGAGGTTTTCACCGATGAACACATTCAACAAGATCCTGGCGACCGTCCTTTTTGCCCTCTTCTCGTCAAGCGCCTTTGCCGTGGCCAATCCGACCTATGGAGAAGTTTGGGCGGCTATCGACAATACGATCGCCAAAGTCGAAGAGGCTAAAAGCGCCCTGGAAAATGGCGCCGATAAAGAGGCGCTGATCGATATGGTCACCGAGGCCCGCCAATTGCAGAAGGAGATCGCTAATAACGACCTGGATGTTAAACGCAACAGAGCCAGTGCAAAATTGAAAAAAGCGCGTAGCGCGATAAAAAGAGATAACCTGGAATCGGCTCAAGGATTGTTAGTGGATGCCTTAAACCGTTATCGGGAAATAAAACAGCTGTACGCGGCGTCCCACTAAGGAAGTGTCGATTAAAGCGGTAACATTAAGTCACCGGTTTGAGCGGGACGGGAGTTAACCCCGCCCAAAGAAGCACATAGCTTCAGCAGGCCGGGGTTTGTAACTCCGGCCTGAATCTTACAACCTTTTGCCAAGCAAAAAACCAAACGTTCGGGGCGAGTTAAATAACCCGTCCCGCCCAGGCTTCTCCGCCAGTAACGAAGAAGCATATAGCCGAGCTTTGACATGGACTAATACAACAGCTCCAGCACTTTTTCCGCGGCTTTTTGTTTAGTCATAACTTCGATTTCCTCGCGGTTTTTAGGCGCGGTTTCAAGCCTTCGCTTCAAATCCCTGGCTGCTTCCAGCTGTTCCGGCGTCGCTTGCTGTATGCTTTGCTTGACGGACGCCTTCACGCTTTCTTGGGCCCGATACTTAACCGCATCGGGCGCGTTTTCCACACTTTCTCTTAATCTCCTGGCATATTCCAGTCTTTTAGAAGTCAGTTCCGCCTTTTCGATGGCATTCGGCGAAAGCGCCTGTAAGGTATCCCTAGCCGTTTGTCGTGCCGCATTTTCAAGTAAACTTTGTCCGGCCCATCCGGCGCCAGAAACCAATAAGATAGAACTGAATAATATTGCTTTGTGTCCCATGGAAGCCCTTTTCTATGGTTTGAATGAAACCTAAAGCATAACCCAGTAAATCTTAACAACGCATTAATTGCACCAAGCGCGCCAAGTGGCTAGTGCGCAGTTTGCCGGCGTCAGCTCGAAAAAATCACCTGTTCGATCACCGGCAAGGCCTCCCGGATATGTTCAAAACTATGCGAGCCACCGTCATAAGTGAGCACATGAGCCTTGCCTTGATATTTTTCTAGCGTTTTTTCCGCATCTAACAATTCATCGGCCATATCCAACAGTATCGTCCGCCCTATCGGCTGATGACTGCTGGCGAGTTCCTGCTCATAATGCACATACTGAGCACAATGCTGCTGCTCCCAATGATAAGGCTGGCCCGTTTCGAAATTTTCTTCGACCCCAATGAATTGTGGCAGCAATGCACTGGGGTTTATGGCCGGATTAATCATGATGGCCAGACCACCGGTCTTCATCGCCAGATACTCACAGGTAAAACCGCCCATCGAGGAGCCCATGAAAACCACGTCGTATCCCTGGTCCAAATATTGATTCCACAGCATCAACAAGTCCTCGACGATATCCTGGAAATCCCGGTAATCGACATTCGGCGTATCGAACAGTATCTCTTTTTGCGAGCAGAATTCCTGCATCAGCCGCAGTTTTTCCTTGTTGCTTAGCAGATTGCCCTCTAAATCCAGTGATGCGGAATTGAATCCGTGCAGATAAATAATCGCTTTTTTCTTCATAACCTATCATTGATTGATATCACGCCATTTAAGAACGTTGTCATCGTATGTTCCAGGTGGCTGGTGGAGAAAGTATATGTTGCTATAAAGCATTCAAGAATCGATACGCCCGTCCCTCAGCCTTTGCTTCTACCGAGACTGACGTCAAATCGTTTAAATGCCCAAGCTAACAAGGGTAGCGTCATCGAGGCGATTAGGGCAAATAAACACCATGCCACTGCCGCCAATCCAGGCCATGGCCAGCTCATAGCCTGTGCAACCTTTTGACCGACGACCGCAGCCAACAAACAGCCGCCGATCAGTATCGCCGCCGTCACCGCAAATCCCACCAGCGTCCGACCCAGGAAATCGAAATCGACCCGGCCAACCGGCACCAACGCGGCGGGGAATATCAGAAAAAAGAGATTTTCCAGTCCATACAGCAACACATTGAAAGGCAGCAGAAAAAAACTAATGCAGAGCAAAAAAACATGCCATTGACTGCCGATAAATATCGCGGTGCTCCCCAGCAAAACCAGCTCAATCAGGCTGCTCAGCAACACCACTGTCGCCACCTGACCGATGCTTATTTGCCAAGCCGCCAGCGGCAGCGCCTTTAGGCTTGCCATCGACTCCAAATCGCTGCGAAAATCGAATACCAGCGTTTTCGGCAACATGAATACTGCGACGAAAAAAACACCGCCCAGCAGCGTTGCCTTGGGGACCTCCTCACCGGCCGATACCAGTAAAGGCCCGGCGAATATTGCCATCCCCAAATAAACCCATAATGCCTTACCGGCATTGCGGCATGCCGAGAGCATCTGACGCCATGCCAAAGGACCAACGCCGCCGAGCACTGGCGGACTGATCATCGAGCGAACCTGCACCACCTGCGCGCCCCACGGCAAACCACTGCGACGCGCCCTCTCCCGACGCCGATGAAGCTGCAAGTTCGCCATGGTGACGGCCTCGCCGGAATATCGGTCCAAGGTAATGACGATGGCGAGTAATCCGACATTCATGCCTAAACCAAGCGCCGCCCATGGCCATAGACTGGAAAAAACGGTCTGCGCCTGAAAGATATGGGCAAAGACATCAAATGGCGCCAACAGCAAAGCCCCGATCATCGACCCCCGAAATTGCATGAGCGCCTCGATCAAGCTGCCGACATCCCCGGCATAGAACCAGCCTGTCGCGCCCAGCAGTGAAATCAGCGACATGAATAGATAGCGTGACCGTATCCGCACATCAAAATGGCTTCGCAAACACTGGCCAAGCAAACCGGTCGCCGCCGTGAGCAACTGGATGAACATCAGACTCAGAAAAACGCCGAGAAAGGCGGACGCCGGCCTGTAAACGAATGCCGATGCCAGCAGCATAATCAACAAACTGCTCAGCAATGCGCCAAACGCATAGAAGCACACCTTGTACAATAGCAGCGCGCCGCGCGTAAACGGGCCGCAAAAAAGCAGGTTAATTTCAGCGGGATTGAAGTATAAGGCCGGACTCGGCGCGGTGAACACCGTCAACAAGTAGGCGGCCAGCAAGCCTATCGGCATGAACCGTGCGACTTGCCCTGCTCGCTGTTCCCCATCTGCCGACACTAAGCTTATCAGTGGGTTAGCCGGTAAGGAGGACTGCTTGAAAAGCAAGGCTATTATCACCATCGTGAGCGATAGAAACAGCAGACCGCGCACCGTTTTTAATTCTCGCAAGCGCTGACGCACGCCGCCGCGTAAGCGTAATGTCAGCAGCTTGATCAGCATCGCATCCAAGTTTAGAACGACCCTAAATCCGGATTGTCGGAATGAGTGATCGAAAAGAACACGTCTTCAAGCGAGGCATCACCGTTGGCATGATCGAGCACCTGCAGTACGTCCTCCATGCGGCCAAAATATCGACACTGTCCCTGATGCAAAACCAGCAGATGGCTGCAAAGACTTTCCACCAGTTCCAATAAATGTGAACTGATAATAATGGCCGCGCCCTGCGCCGCCTGCTGCTGCATGGATTCCTTGATGGCTCGGATACCGGCCGGGTCCAATCCCGTCAGCGGCTCATCAAATAGAATGACGTCGGGGCGATGCAAATAAGCGCAGGCGATGGCCACCTTCTGCCGCATGCCGCGCGACAGGCTTTGCACGACATGATTGCGTTTGCCTTCAAGGTTAAAAAAACGCAGCAGCGACTCGGCGGCTGGCTTGAAATGATCGACTCCGTAAGTTGCGGCAATAAACTCAAGATGCTCCCAAACGGTCAAACTATCGAACAAGCGCGGATCATCGGGAATATAACCGAGCGCCCGCTTGGCCATCACCGCATCACTGACGATATCATGGCCTGCGACCGAGAGCGTTCCCGAACTGGGTGGAATGATGCCGGACAGAGTCCGTATCATGGTCGTCTTGCCTGCCCCGTTCGGTCCGACCAGCCCCAGAATTTCACCGGCCTCGACGTTAAACGTCAGATTGCGTACTGCGACGAAATCATGATAGGTCTTGGTAAAATTATTAACGTGAATCATCGGAACGAACGCTGTCGGGCAACGCTTCGAAGCATAGAAACATCAACTATTGAAGTCAAGATATTTTGCAACTATTCAGCTTGGTATCGAGAAAATATTTCCTGGGCTATCAGTTATTTGCGGAAGAAGTGCATGCGACAAGGCAGATGTCGCTTCCAAGCTGCCGCCGCCCAAGGATGTGCAAGTGCCGGATCATTAATTAAGGCTATGTCATCGTTAATTATTGGAAATTTTTGTAACTACTCACCCCCATTCGTAGGGTGGATAAGCGGAGCGCATCCACCGGGTCGGCATCTTTGGTGGATGCGTCCTTCAGACTTATCCACCCTACATGCCCTGCCGTGAGCGCTTTTGTTTGTGACTCGCTGCCTGCTTTTACGGTAAAAAACGCCATACACAGAAACTGTGGATAACTCTGTGCATAAAACCTTGCTATTCTCTGCAAATAGGCGTTTTTCCTCAGTTTGCATTAAATTGACCACAATTTATACAGCCGGCCTGTTCACACTATAAATCAATCGCTTATCCGTCATTAATAACATCGATGGCAAGTTTGTCGCCTCTAATCTGCTAATGCGATGATTCCATCCGAGATAACGAAATCTCTGTGCATTGCTGTCACACGACGAGCCATTGAGTCTGTTGTGATATCGAACACGCCTGCCCCTTAATACGGCTTAGTCGCTGCTGCATTATTAGCCGTCAACCGTGTCAGCTACTAGCATGAAGCCGCAAAGCAATCTATCCGCTAGGATTCAGTTCGCGCTCCAAATAAATACAAAGGGAGTTAAGTTTTTCTTGAAACATTACTGAGAATCATTATCATTTGTATTTGATAGTTGTCTCACACTATCTTAGGCGCAGCTGATCGTCCTCCGGAAAGAACCCTCAGCCTGCGCCCTTTTAACTTTTGATCATTGTTCGGCATCAGAGCCGTTATTTGAAATGTGCTGCTGTTGTGCCGAACAATGCTTTTTTTACTTTTAGGGGATGCTATGAATTCAAACAGAATCAACACGATGGACAAACAAGACATGTCTCAACTGCATGCCGCCACCTGCCTGCTGATGACTCGCTTCATCAATGGTTACCATTGTCCGAAACTAAGCCACGTCATTGTGCAACAATTACAAAAGCTGCTGGCCCACCCTGTCACACAGCGCAACGTGGAAAGTCGCGAGATGTATTCGCGGTTGTTGGAACACTGGCAAAATGTTTCCATTTCATTGATCGAGCAAAAAAAGTTTGTGCGACAATCCCAGATTTATCATTGAACGGGAATACCGTGAAAACGCCAATGAAAAACAAGACTCCGCGCGGCGTTATTGGGGAATGAACAGTAAAAACCAAGAAAGGGACATCTGCTGCATCAATTTGCCTAAAATCCTACGTCAATGGCTGCAGTTAAAGAGTAACGAGCTCCGGTTTCGAGCCGCGCGGCCCCGCTTCCATTCTCTACGACCAGGCTAGGCGGCATGGCCGACCCCGGGCCGAAACGGCTCTAATGTTAATGGAAAAAACAAGCAACCAGTTACATTTCTGTTAAACGACGTTTATTCACTATTCTTCTTGGAGCGATTTATAAAGCTCTAACGTCTTGTTCATTTCCTCTGTCGCGCCCTTGAGATCGCCCTCTTTGACTTTAATTTGCGCTTGAATGATGCTTGCCGCAGCCTCTTTGACGACGCTCGGTTTGCCCGTTACTTTCTCGGATTCCGCTCGCGCCGCCTTTAGGTGTTCGCTGGGCGGCACGAAATCTTTATGCATGATTTCAACTTTTGCCTTTTCAAGATGCATAATGGCTTGATTCGGACTGTGAACGGAACCCTTAGCGGCGTCTTCTGCATATGCAATAGAGCTGAATGAACCTAAAGAGAAAGCCAGTGATAACATTAACGCTGTGTTTTTGATAATATTCATAATCTACGGCCTTTGTTGTAGTTATCGGATGATGCCGACAAAAGCGCCTGAAAACAAACACTTTTGCTTGTATTGATGAATGGATCGTTAATGAAATTGATTTATTGTGTTTGAAATTTATACAATTTCTCAGCCAACCTAGCACATCCAGAAAAAATACACAACACTCAACAAGCACTAACAGAAAAAGTGATTTGTCTTTGCGCTAAAAACGCCAACTTTATCCAACGCGACTCAAAAAACTTCAAAGATTAACGATAATTTACGTCCGCTCTACGACCACTAGAATAAATTCACAACGGAAGCTTTGCACTATCCAGCCCATCTCCGGTAAAGGACGTCAGAAAAAACTGGCTTTTTTGATCTATAATTACCATCGGGTGTCGTCATAGGCAATCTTGATTGACATCAGCCCATATAAATAAGTCTAAAGTCTCAATTAATACTTTAAGGCTGATAACCAAAAAATGTAACTATTCAGTTTGATACTGAGAAAAAATTTCTTTTACTCTCAATTGCTTGCGGAAGAAGTGTATGCAACAGGGATGTCGCATCCAAGCCTACGCCGCACAAGGACGTGTAAGTGCAGCGGTAAGCAGGAGCTGTTAGCTGCCACGGATATATTCACCCAGCACCTAAATTCCATAGGCTAATGGCTGCGATAAATCATCTTCGTTTATTTAGGTGCTGGGTGAACGGCGCCTTCTGAATCAAGCAACTGATAGTAAAAGCATTTTTATACTGAATAGTTACCAAAAAATTTAGCATAATCAAAAATACAACATATCTCAATGGACCTCACGCTATTCACTAACATTTTAAGCCCGATATTAAGCGCCTATGGCTGGGTGATACCGCTACTATTGTTGGTAGCATTCTTAAAAACGCCCGTCATGAAAGGCGTGCTGGGAGAATTGCAAGTCAACCTTGCAGCTAGATTCTTTTTGGATAAGAACCAATACAAACTATTCAAAAACGTCACATTGCCGACAGAGGATGGCAGCACCCAAATCGATCATATTATCGTTTCCCGCTATGGGGTGTTCGTCATTGAAACAAAAAACATCCGAGGCTGGATATTCGGCGGACAAAATCAGAAGACCTGGACGCAGAAAATTTATCGGCATACCCAAAAATTCCAGACCCCCCTGCATCAGAACTATAAACACACCGAAACGCTAAAATCCGCCCTGCAAATCGCGCCAGAAAAAATGTTTTCCTTAGTTGTGTTCGTCGGTAATAGTGAGTTCAAAACCCCTATGCCAGAAAATGTCGTCTATGGAGGCGCCTATATCCGCTTTATCAAAAGCAAGATTCAACCAATTTTAACCGAGACTGAAGTTAAAACAATAGCCTCCAGCATTGAATCCGGCCGGTTAACTCCCTCTATCAAAACCCATCGAACGCATGTTAAACATGTCAAAAAGATCGTCGAAGACAAGCAACGCTCACTTGATGAAAATTTATGTCCTAAATGCGGCAATCCTATGGTGCTGAGAAAAACTCGAAGTGGTGTCAATCAAGGAAAACAGTTTTGGGGATGTTCCGGATTTCCTAAATGCCGCATGATTAGGCAAATACCATAGATTTCTGCTGTCTCTGCTTGTTCGGCCGACCATTGCCCCGGTTAAAACGGTAAGTTTGGATATCCTAATAAACAGCAAAGAAAAACCGGATCACAACAATTCTGATAGACATAAGCCACCTAACGAATTTGGAATCGTAGGAGCACCGCCCTCGGCGCGAATAACCGTGACTAAAGGTTTTCTCGATAAAATTTTTATAAAACTGTGAAAAGTAAGAAAGCTATAAAAAATAAAAGCAAGACCAGCTCAGCCAATAAAAAACCCAGCGGTTTTTGTTATTGGGAGGAAGATGTTTTGGTTCTTAATGTATTGGGAACCCCCTCGGCAAAACGTGATGTCATTGGAAAAGCCAAGGGCAACCAGTTAAAAATCAGCGTTACCGCCGCTCCCGTAGCGGGCAAGGCAACCGACCATATGGTCGCCTTTCTTGCCAAGGAATTTGGCGTGAAAAAATCTGATATAGAAGTGGTGTTTGGGCGCATGAACATCAATAAACAATTGCGGATACGCGCACCTCAAAAATTACCTACCGTCATTGAAAAATTCTTACGTAAGAAAGCTAAGGCATGAGTCTGTCTGGAGCGCATTGCGGTTTCTGGCGGATCACCGACTTCAAGAAAGTTCTCTAAACCAATCCATCCGCTGTCATGATCCGGAATTCCAGCCGGCGTTTTGC
Source organism: Methylomarinum sp. Ch1-1 (assembly GCF_030717995.2). Taxonomy (NCBI): domain Bacteria; kingdom Pseudomonadati; phylum Pseudomonadota; class Gammaproteobacteria; order Methylococcales; family Methylococcaceae; genus Methylomarinum; species Methylomarinum roseum. Next base: position 4,302,939 of record NZ_CP157743.1, read on the forward strand.
GGCTCGTATGGAGATAACTAAACGGGACAATCCTTGATGCTATCGTCCCATCAATTTGATACCAGAGTACTTCCGGGCGGGGCGGATTATTCAACCCGCCTCGAACGTTTTGGTTTTTAGTTTGGCATAGCATTGAAAGATTCAGGCCGGGGTTACAAACCCCGGCATGCTCAAAGACTCAATTGATTAATAAAATTGCATCAATATTTTTGCATCGTAGCCGCTGGGCTATATGGTAAATCGACGGGGAGTGCTGGTAGATGATATAGGCAATTTTGGTTATGTGACCGGTTTTAAAAAACATGTCGGCATGCTAATCAATCATCACTTTCATCAGCGAGAAACCGAGAGTCATGACTATCGCCAATGCAATAAAATTCAGCAAAATTCCCGCTTTTAACATTTGTTTTACGGTTATGGTGTGAGTCCCGAATACAATCGCATTAGGAGGTGTGGAAATCGGCATGCTAAAGGCAAAACTCGCACAAAGAGCCGCCGGCATCGCCACGATAACAGGATCCAAACCTTGCGCCTCTCCCAGCTTCATAATCATCGGCAACGCGACGACACAGAGAGCGACATTGCTCATCACCTCGGTAAGAAACAAGGCAATAGCCGCCAGAGCTGCAATCAACCAGTAAGGACTCACGAAATCAAGCGTTGTAAAATACTCTGTGATCATTTGAATAAGGCCTACTTCTTTTAAAGCCCCCGCCAGCGCCATGCCGCCCCCAAACAGCAACACAATATTCCAAGGCAACTGCGCAATATCCTTTCTGTCTAAAACCGGCGTCAACTCCTGAAAGTTGGTCGGCACTAAAAACAGTAATATGCCTGCCAAGATGGCAATGGAAGTGTCATTGAGAAACTCGCTCCCAGCCAGATAATGAATCAAGCCTTTTGATATCCACAACGAGGCGGCCAATAAAAAAACTGCAACCGTCACTTTTTGAGAACTATCGATACGCCCAAGCGCTTGGATTCTTTCTTCTATAAAATCTTTAAAGTTAGGCGGAATAGGTACAGCAAACCGATAGATGCGCCTTAAAACATAAAGCATAATCGCCAATAATACGATTGCCACAGGCGTTGTGACGACAGACCATTTCCAAAAATCTATTTTGCGGGTGTAAAGCTCGTCCAAATACCCCATGAACACCACATTGGGCGGTGTACCGATAGGCGTCATGATGCCGCCGATATTGGCGGAGTAAGCAATGGCCAAAAACAACACGACCGTCATCGATTGCAGCGTTCGATGGGCGTCTGCAGGCAAATTTTGCTTTAAAAAATGGATCACCGACAGCGCAATGGGCACCATCATGACAGTCGTGGCCGTGTTACTAATCCACATACTTAAAAAGGCGGTCGAGATAATGAACCCGGTGATGATCCCCAAATCCGATCGCCCGGTCACCGACAAGATCTTCAAAGCAATGCGCTCGTCGAGTTTCGTTTTCTCTAACGCTCGGGCAATCATAAATCCGCCCAAAAACAAATAAATGACGGGATTCGCATAAAAAGGGCTGACCTGCTTGATCGGCATGATCTGCATTAATGGCAAATAGCAAAGCGGAATCAGTGCTGTGATCCCAAGGGGTAAAACTTCAAATATCCACCACACAACCATCCACCCCATTAGCAACAAGCAAAGATAGGCATTGCGATCTCCTTGGGGCATTCCGATAACGACTGTCATTAACAACAAGACTATAGGCAAGAAGATAACGATGGTTTTTTTAAAATTCATAAGTGATATTAATCAGCAATTCCCAATTTGAGTATTTTGCGGGGTTTAGGGCATGAGGTGTGTCTGTCGAGGAGCGCCGTTCACCCAGCACCTAAATAAACGACGATAATAAATCATAGCCAATAGTCTATGGTATTTAGGTGCTGGGTAAACCCATCCCTGGGGGCTTGACGGCAGCATCCTTGCTGCCGACATCCTCGCCAAACACACCCCATGCCCTTTTTGAACGCCAAAGTGGGAATTGCTGGATATTAATGTCGAATCTGTTATTCATACCATTTTATGATATAGAGTTCTTATCAGGCCGATAAGAACTACCGACTGCGTCGTCTGTGTGCCGATATCGGTATGGCTTGGCGGTCTCCCAAAAACGATTACGTTGTCTTATGCCCGTCGGCCAATTGCCTCGAAGCTTATCTCAGCTACCGGGCCTAAGGGCATGCAGGTCCTGGGTAATCTAGTGCAGATTGATCTGCATAAGCTGCCTGGGATACGAGAAGACTGGTCCGGCCACTATAGATGCCGAAATTATACCTTGGCTTGCATCAATAGTAGACAACCGGTCCGGGAGGCTTTTCTTTTTCGATGAGGCCGAATGAATGTCGACTAAATATTCGATCAGAGATCGATTTCATGGGAAATCAAAACAATCGCAGAATTTGTTGTTCGAGTAGCCTTCAAATCGGAATTTGTCCATAACGACTTTCGACTTTATTAAGTCGGGCTGAAATCGTTCATATGAACGTTCAATCCATATTGCCGCCGCCATGCTGCTAACCGTTAATTGTTGCACTAACTATGTCTATTTCCATGTACCAAGCCTCTATTCCCCATTTTATTCGTATGCTTGGTAATTTATCGTCGATCATCGACAAGGCCAGTTCTTATGCCGAGGCCGAAGGAATCGATGAAGCCGTTCTTCTCGACGCCCGTTTGGCGCCGGATATGTATCCGCTCAGCCAACAAATTCAAATCGCCGCCGATATGGCGAAAACGTGCGCTGCGCGCTTAGCCGGGATTAACGCCCCCCAATACGAATTCAATGAAATCACATTCGACGACTTCAAGAAGAGAATAAGCAAGACCACTGATTTTTTGCGAGGAATCGATAGCGAATTGATCAACCATAGCCATGATCGACTGATTACATTCAAGTTAGCGGACAAAGAAGTCGTTTATACGGGGCGAGATTATTTGTTGGCTAATATCCTTCCCCATTTCTATTTTCATGTCACGACGGCCTACGCCATATTGCGCCATCAAGGAGTCGAACTCGGTAAAAAAGACTACCTCGACAATGAGTAAGGAATATGCACAAATTTCACTCCGACCCCGGCTTAGATGAAATATAGTCATCGCACTTCAAAATTCGGCACATTGATACCTTCTCCCTCCGGGAGAAGGTTGGATGAGAACTCATAAAAACCGGATTTTGCAGTGCGAACTGTATAACGCAGATCACCCCATTTAAATTATGCATATTCGCAACAGTCTTATGCTAATTTCGATATCGGCTATGTATTTTAATGATTAGAAATTTATTATATAATTATCCTGCTGATTCAAAAGCATCCTAAAGAAGCCGCTACTTAAAGGAGATTGCCTATGTCCGGCTACGTCGATGAAGTTGTCATTCCGTATGATCGCGATCTCGGACCGGTCCTATTCGAACATTACGGTGCCGATACCGCAAGACGCGTCGCCGAACAAGCGCCGAAGGACGTGTTGGAAATCGCCGCCGGAACCGGGATCGTGACGCGCCACTTGCGCAACTTGTTAGCGCAAGACGCTCGCCTGACCGCCGTCGACATTAGCGATTCGATGATGGCCGTGGCTCGAAAAAAGTTTCGGCCCGACGAACAAGTCACGTTTCAAAACGTCGACGCCACCGCCTTGCCGTTCGCTGACGAAGCCTTCGATGCCGTCGTCTGTCAATTCGGCATCATGTTTTTCGACCGCGACAAAGGCTTTCGCGAGGTTTACCGGGCTTTAAAGCCCGGCGGCCGTTACTTGTTCCGCGTTTGGGACTCGGAACACTACAACCCGTATGCCAGTTTGACCTTTGAAGTGCTCAAGCAATATTTTCCGTCGGATACCCCGCGGTTTTTATTCGATACGGTATCCTGCCATCAAATCGATCCGCTCAAGGAACAGTTGATTCAGATCGGCTTCGATCCCATCGTCATTTCGGTGCAGCGGCACGTCTACGACATTCTCGACGTGACCGCATTTGCCCGCGCCTTGGTCTACACGCCGGTGATCTTCGAAATCAGAGACAAAGGCGGAGTCGATCCTGAAGACATCGTCAAAGAACTGGCCGACGCTTTCAAAAAAGAGTTCGGTTCCAGTCCGACGCGCTATCCGATGCAAGCGATTCTATTCGAGACGGAAAAACCTAAGATCTGATAATCTTGATCCTAACCCAAATAACGTTGTGCACACTATGAAAACAAAATCCTTTATCCCCAAGCCATGTTTGGCGGCGTTGACGCTTCTTTTGACGCAGAACGTGTCTTATGCGATGCCTGGCATGGACATGTCGACCAGCGAAAAGGCGAAACCGCACCCGCTAGCGAAAAGCATTGGCGCGCCGATCAATTCATCAGCCTCGGAATTTGAACTAACCTACAGTGCCGACGGTAAAACGGTCGTTTTCGTTTCAACTCGACCTGGCGTCATCGAGTCAAAAGGCAATCCCTACAGCTTCGACATCTGGATGTCTCATAACGTGAATGGCATTTGGCAAACCCCGATTCATTTGGGGCCCGATGTCGACCCACGCGTGGGGCCAAACATCAATACGTCTGCCTGGGAGCTGGAACCGAGCCTCTCGGATGACGGCAACGCCCTTTATTTCACCCGTTACGAACCGGGCAACCTCTCTACCGGCGATCTCTACGTGGCGCAGAAAATCGATGGAGTCTGGCAACCGGCCAGAAATTGGAACGACGTACCGGAACTGCCCCACCTCAATACGCCGACCGGGGAAGAACATTGCCCGATCATTGCGTCGGACAGCCTGATTTACTTCAGCTACCAGCAACCCGGCGTCACCCAGGATAGCGACATTTGGAAAGTCGAAAAGAAAAATGGGGCTTGGCAGAAACCCCAGAGCCTGGGTCCCCGGATCAACTCGCCTTACCGGGACCATTTGCACTGGACGGGACTCTCAAAAGACGGCAAAAGCCTGATCATTACCAGCACCCGCACCGACATGGGCTCGCGTGGCGGCCATGACGAATGGATTTCTTACCAGAACCCCCAGGGCGAATGGCAAGAGCCCTTGAACCTGGGCGACACCGTCAACACGGACGGCGAAGACATGTGCTGGGCATTCACGCCAGATGGCAAGAAATTTTTCGGCGGCTGGGGTTCGCGAGGCTCTTATGATATGAATGTTATGCAGGTCAACAAAGACGAGGTGCCGTTACTCAAGAACTTCGATCCAATCGGCCCGCCCTCCAATTTGCTGGCCAAAAGTAAGACAAAAACCGGCACTATTAAATAGTCGTGCAGTTCTGCTTAATCTCTCCTGATTACTCATAAGCATCTGCTAAAGCGACTTATAGAAATAAAGCCGCCCAGTCCGAAACATTCTCCGTTGATTGAGCGGAGCCGAAGTCGATGGCTGCAATCGATCTAAGAAATCGCCTAATTTGAACAAGCTGATATTAGAACAGGGCAACAACAAACAACACCCACAACCGGAGAATACACATGACAATGCATTTGAACGAAGTCGACGCCGGTAAACTGGAACAGCTACAAGGCAAAGTGATCAACGATGTCGCCGGCTCCTTGGGCCTGTTGATGGCTTATATCGGCGACAAACTCGATCTCTACAGCGCGCTATTGGAGATCAGTCCGGCCAGCAGCCGGGAACTCGCCGACAGCACCGGCATGGACGAACGCTATCTACGTGAATGGCTTTCCGCCAATGCCGCCGCCGGTTACGTCAATTATGACGCCGCATCCGGAAAATTCTCACTGTCGCCGGAACAAGCGGTCATTTTTGCCTCGGAAGGCCATCCGGCCTGCATGCAGGGCTTCTTTCAAGCGGTGATGTCGGTTTATATCGACGAACCCAAGTTGACCGAAGTTTTCCGTTCCGGCCAAGGGCTGCCATGGCGCGAACACAGCCCATGTCTGTTCTGCGGCACCGAACGCTTCTTCCGGCCGATGTATGCGATGAATCTGATCGATGTCTGGCTGCCGGCGCTCGACGGTGTGCGGGAAAAACTCGAAGCAGGCGCCAGAGTCGCCGACATTGGCTGCGGTCACGGTTCGTCAACGATCTTGATGGCCAAGGCCTTCCCGAATTCGACGTTTCACGGCTTCGATTTCCACGAACCATCGATCGAACACGCCCGCGAACGGGCTCGTGCCGCCGGCGTCGCCAGCAACACGATTTTCGAGGTAGTGACGGCGAAGGAATATCCGGGCAAGAACTACGATCTGGTGACGATCTTCGACGCACTGCACGACATGGGCGATCCGGTCGGCGCGGCCAGCCATGTCGCAAGCACCCTGGCCGATGGTGGAACCCTCATGCTGGTCGAACCGTTTGCCGGCGACAGTCTGGAAGAGAACCTGCATCCATTGGGGCAAATTTATTATTCGTTCTCGACCATGGTCTGCGTACCCGCGTCCAAATCGCAAAAAGTCGGCCTAGGTCTGGGCGCCCAGGCCGGGCAGAAACGGCTCACCGAAGTGCTGAACGCCGCTGGTTTCGGCCAAGTCAGACGCGCCGCTACGACGCCAACCAACCTGGTGCTAGAGGCGAAAATTTAAGCTAAGCATTACATCATTTGAATTCGCACCAAACAGTGATAGCATTGATAGCAATCAAGTTCTAGGAGCCCGTCATGCCAAGCTTAGTTGTTAGAAATCTGGATGAATCGATCGTTAATGCGTTGAAGGAACGAGCCGTTAAACACCACCGCTCGACCGAAGCCGAACACCGAGCTATTCTGGCCGAAGTGCTGATGAAACCGCAACGTAAAAGCTTTGCTGAAGCGTTAACCAGCATTCCTGCCGTTGGCATGGAGTCGGATTTTCAGCGGGCCAATGACGATACCAACGAATCCAATGTATTTGATTGACACCAACATCATCAGCGAACTTAGGAAAGGTCATAATGCCAATTCCGGTGTGCGGGAATTCTTCGATAAAGTCATTCAGGAGAATGTACCTATTTATATCTCAGCCATGACAATTGGGGAATTACGCAGAGGCGTCGATCTGATTCTTCACCGTGGCGACACAACTCAAGGCAAACTGCTGGAAAATTGGCTCAATACTATTCTCGATCAATATCAAGACAACATCCTGTCCATTGATGGTGAAATTGCTTTACTTTGGGGAAAGTTACGCGTCCCTAGACACGAGCACTCTTTAGATAAATTGATTGCTGCTACCGGGATAATCTATGATTTAACCGTTGTTACGCGAAACACCAAAGACTTTGAAAATACCGGGGTACGATTGATAAACCCGTTTTCAGAATAATTGCAATCAATTGGCTGTTAAGGATCATGCTAAAAATGACCTCCCGATAGGGTTCCCATGCTCTGCGCTCATCGTTATACATAAGTCTCGTCATACCCGCCGGGAGCGGGTATCCAGGCTACAAGGATGACAAGCCAAATACATCCTTGTAGCCTGGATTTCGGCAATCCCTGCCGGAATGACATGGTTCACATAAAGATGCGTATAACGATGAGTGCTCTGCGTGGGAACCCGGCTAGGGACGCTCCAGCGTCCCGAACCGCTGAGCGGTTCAGACTTCATTTCCACGCAGAGCGCGGGAACGATTGTGCAGATCCTGAAAGTTAGTTACACAGCCATATCCTAACGATCATGGCGCTTGGGCGCCACCCCAGCCAATGAACTGATCGTTCCCTCTCCCCGACCCTCTCCCAGAGGGCGAGGGAGATTAAGGTACGCTTCGCGACTTTCATAATAAACTGTTGGTGCTCAGTGAATCATACTCGATTAGCAGTAATCCGACCTGATGGGTTATTGTCGAATAACATACTTTCGGCTGAAAGAAAATATGAATAACGACCTTAACCAAAAAATTGCCGCTTTAGAAAAAGAGATTCATGCTTTAGATGCCAAAAGAGCATCGTTACAGCGACAACTCAACGATCTCAAATCATTAAAATCACCTAGCTCTTCAGCCCCGGTCACCCAATTATCGTCTAACTCCGAGAAAATTCGTTTATTTCGCGAGCTGTTTAAAGGCCGGGAAGATGTCTATCCACGGCGCTGGGAAAACAGCAAAACCGGAAAGTCAGGTTATTCGCCTGTTTGTGGTAATGAATGGAAGAAAGGTATCTGTGAAAAACCCAGAGTCAAATGCGGCGCGTGTCAACACAAGGTATTTCTGCCGGTAACGGACCAGGTTATTCAAAGCCATCTTTCCGGAACTGACTATCACTCAAATACTGGTTTTGTGATGGGAGTATATCCCATGTTGCCGGATGAGCGTTGTTGGTTTGTCGCGGTGGATTTTGATAAAGCACAATGGCAATCCGATGTTCAGGCCTTCTCACGCATCTGCCAACAAAAACAAGTTCCTCATGCCATAGAAATTTCCCGCTCCGGACAGGGAGCACATATTTGGGTGTTTTTTACCCAAGCGATTTTTGCGGTTGAAGCTCGGAAATTGGCCGCGCTGTTATTAACACAAGCGATGGCGAAACATCCTGAAATCGGGTTCGATTCGTATGATCGCTTTTTTCCGAATCAGGATACTCTGCCAAAAGGAGGATTTGGAAACCTGATTGCTTTGCCGTTACAAAAGAAAGCGCGTGGTCAAGGAAATAGCGTATTTGTCGATGAACATTTCAAGCCTTATGAAGACCAATGGGCGTTTTTATCCACACTGAAACGCTTATCTCCCATTGAGACGAGACAACTGATTGAACAAGCAGAGAGCGAAGGTAACTTGTTGGGCGTTCGTATGCCGGTTGCAGAAGACGATGGCGAACCTTGGGTGTTACCCCCTTCACGTAAAACCAAGATTACTATTCAGTCAGATCAGTTACCGGCAACATTGCGTGTCATTCAGGCTAACCAGTTATTCATCGAAAAACAAAACTTACCGGCAAACCTACAAAATAAAATTATTCATTTGGCGGCATTTCAGAACCCGGAGTTTTATAAAGCCCAGGCGATGAGATTGCCGACGTTTGATAAACCCAGAATCATTGCCTGTGCAGAAAACTATTCACAACATATTGCCATACCCAGAGGTTGCCTTGAAGAACTGCTGTCGTTATGTCAGGAATTGAACATTCAGGTGGATCTACAGGATGAACGTTTTGCCGGTAACAAAATTGAAGAAATACATTTTCAGGGAGAATTATTGCCTGAACAACAAACGGTAGTGGATTGTTTATTGCAGCACGATACCGGTACATTATCGGCAACAACGGCTTTCGGCAAAACGGTCATCGCTTTAAATCTTTTGGCACAAAGGCAGGTCAATACATTGATCGTTGTTCACCGTCGGCAATTACTTGACCAATGGCTTGAACGAATTGCACAGTTTTTAGCGATAGATCAAAAAAAGGTAGGACGGATTGGCGGAGGCAAGCGCAAGCCGACGGGTATTATCGATGTGGCGGTTATGCAAAGCTTGTTTCGACAACAACAGGTCGAAGACGTAGTCGCACATTATGGTCAAGTCATTTTTGATGAGTGCCATCATTTGTCCGCAGTGAGTTTTGAAAATGTAGCTAAAGCCTGTAAAGCAAAATACGTTCTCGGCTTGTCGGCAACATTGGTTCGTAAAGATGGGCATCATCCGATCGTCACCATGCAATGCGGCCCTGTACGCTATAAAGTCGATGCGAAAAAACAAGCGGTAGCCCGGCCATTTGAGCACAGGTTGGTATTCAGGGATACCGAGTTTAGCTTACCGGCAACAGAAAATGTTGATTCTCATTTAGCTATTCATCAAATATACCAAGCGTTGATCCAGGATGAAAAACGCAATCAGCTGATCATTGATGATGTGAAAAAATTGTTGCAAGAAGGACGATCACCGCTAGTGCTAACTGAACGTAAACAGCATGTTTCCGTATTGGCGGAAAAAATCCGAATATTTGCCAAACATGTTGTCGTACTGCAAGGTGGTGCAACAACTAAACAACGAAAGATTATCCAATCAACACTCGACAATATCCCTGAACAGGAAGAACGGGTTTTAATTGCAACCGGTCGCTACTTGGGCGAAGGATTTGATGACGCTCGCTTGGATACTTTGTTATTAGTCTTACCGGTATCCTGGAAAGGCACATTAGCTCAGTACGTTGGAAGGCTACACCGGCTACATCACGCCAAAACCGAAGTCCTCATTTATGACTATGCGGATGATGTGCCCATGCTGAACCGGATGAGAGACAAACGCCTGGCGGGTTATAAGGGACTGGGCTACGTACTTGCTGATAACTAGAGTGCCCTTAGAAAGTCATTCGGTAATCATACTGCAATCGGGAGCGGTAAGAATCTCATGGTCGAGATAAGGCCTCGCGAAACGGCGTAGAGCCATTTGAGGTAGTGCTACGGAGCCCGCATCGAGTATACGATGATGTGGCGCAGTGGCACGGACGCAGGGCGAATCGAGGCCGCCGAAGGCAATAATCGCCACGTCATTTTTCGCTGCTGAAATCGGACGGACCCCATTTCAGCTTTCGCGAAAAATCGTGGCGCGCTTGAAAAAACGTAACTACTCGCCCCTCACTCGCAAGCCTTCCCCGCCAATGCTAATTGAATGGCGGTCAGCGGGTTATAGCCTTTATTGGCCATGGTCTGTAAATAACTGGAAATCCGGCAATAGGCATGAACATAGTCTTCTTCGGAAAACAGCTTTTCTGTGTCGAAAAACCTGTCAAGTCTTTTTTTGACTTTTTTAGGGGTGAGTAGTTACCATTAAAAAACTCATTGGCGAGTAAAATCCAACACTAACTGGAAAAATCAAAGATAGAATTTTGCTCTAACATTACAAAACGGAATTACCTCCCCTGCTCTTGATCTTTGTCTATCAATGATCGTGATCCTGAAAAGAACGAGTGTGTTATGTTTCAGACTATTGGTTCTGATCACTTGTGTTAATTCACATTAACACAAGTAATAGAAACGTACTCAGAATCGAAATCTCTAAAAATCCGAACGCTAACGACTAAGACGTTATTATTTTAACGATAAAGTTTTAGCTGAAGCGGCGTATAGCAATGCAACACAGTCAGTTCATTTTGATGAGCCAGTTTCAGTCGATATCCGCTCTAGTGGCAAACAACATGATATAATTAACTTTGTGATTAGTTGTTCGGGCTGCATTAGCTCAGTACATGCATGAGCCTAGTTGTCTTGAAGCAGAGCAGAGCATATCTTACTCGACCAATCTTTTTTCACTGTCGATGAGGGGTCATTGGCTCAAGTTCCAAACGTTGCTGGATTAACCATTACCTCCTACGGATAAATTGCGTCGTTTACTCAAGAAAATAGCCCTTGGGATTAAGCGCAGACTTTTACCTTTCCGTATTAATGCGAATTAAAACGCCTAAAATTATCGATTTTTAGGTGTTTTTAGCTGGTTGCTGAGCATAGGTCTGTTTTACACATTTTAAGGTTAGTTTTCTATTAAAGTCAGATGTTACGCAAACCAACAAAATATTGGGTAATGATAGACTAAATAACCACTATATATTGTGATTCAGCCAATCGTTTTACGTAACATCAGGTTAAGTTATTAAATAGGTTTTTTAACTTTTAAAATATTATCAACTTACCTCGGGATGATGAAGATCATACGCGCAGAATAGAAGCGATGCAGTTTAGAAACCCGATTTACTCGGCCTTGATTATTGTCATCGAAGGTTTTATAGATGGATTCGAATCTTGTTATCAATGTTGATCTAAACACGCTAAAATTGCAGCGATTTGCACTAGATCAGCCTGGATCGTTGCTGCACGACTTTGCTGTATTGCTGGATTTCGTCAGCGCAGGCATTGAAGTATCAGCCAAAACACATTTGTTACCCCAGAAGGCATTACTGGAAATCAATCAGCGCTTGGCGAATCCAATGACAGTCAAATTGAAACGGCCGCAACAAAAGTCGTTTCCCTATATCAATGGCTTGTTTTTGATTCTGCGCTCATCGGGTTTAACAAGGGTAATCAACGCTGGACCAAAACCTCGCTTGATTTTAGATGAGAAGGTGTTGGCCAATTGGCATTCGCTGACAGCTATCGAGCAATATTTTTCTCTACTCAATGCGTGGTTTTTACGTGGTAGTCCCGAGATTCTAGGGGATAGACCTGGGATTTGGGAATGCCATTATTACCTCTTCAAATGTCTTGAATTTTTCAAGCGAATGCCTGCTGAAGGTATTGATGTCACGGCCACGAAAGATGGGTTTGATCATCTCAAGTATTATCCAGAGTTGCACAATCTAGCGCTAATGGACTTGTTCGGTTTGGTAACAATTGAAATCGATCCCTCTTTAGAGCAGAACTGGCCGGTATCGAAAATAATACCCACTCAGTGGGGACAGTTTATTACCGAATATTATCGTACAAGAACTCTCCGCAATTTAGAGCAAGAGGAGGAACAAGGACCGTTTACGCTGGCGTGGGATAGCGAATTGCAATCGGTTTTTCCCGAATTAAAACGGCAATTGGCAGAACCTGTATCTGAGGGGATGTTGAATGCAACGATTGTGTTTAAAGTGGTTTTACATAAGGCTTATCGCTTAATACAGGTATCAGGATCAACCATCTTAGATGATTTTGCCTCCGCAATTTTAGATGCATTTGACTTCGATCATGATCATCTATACCAATTTTCCTTCAAAAACGTATATGGCTATTCAGAACACATCAGCCACCCTATGATGACTGATGTCGCCAAAATCACAGTCGAATGTAGGGTTGGTGAATTGCCGTTAATGCAAGGAATGGAAATCGTATTCACTTTTGATTTTGGAGATAACTGGGAGTTTTCATGTGTCGTAGAGTCGATCCTTGATCAGCCCTGTGACCAAAAGCCAAAAGTTCTTAAGAAACAGGGTAAGCCGCCAAAGCAATATGCGTTTGATTATTAGGCGTATCGTTCATGACTTCTTCAGAAAACAAATCGCCAAGCACTTTTAAACCAGGAGAAAGTTGTTTGGTTTGAGCGTATTCCGGGTGGGGAATATGTCTACCCGGTTAGCGCTAATGTGCTAGCGTTAACCCCAAAACGGGTAAAGATTAAGGCAGACGACGATGGAAAAATCGTCATTCGCTATGTTCAGCCAGAAAGCTTACAATGCAAACGGTAGAAACGTCGTGGATAAACACAAAGTTATTGTTATCACAGGTGCTACAAGAGGACTTGGTCGCGCCATGGCCAGTCAAATTGCCAGTTTGGGTCACACCGTGATTGGCTGCGGTCGATCTGAAGCCGCGATAGATACCCTCATGACAGAGCTTGGCACGCCGCATCGGTTTGATGTGGTTGACGTGACCCGAGATGGAGACGTGGCGACCTGGGCGGCATCGGTCATTAAGGACTTCGGACCGCCCGATCTGTTGATGAACAACGCTGCATTGATCAACTCGGTCAAGCCACTCTGGCAGATGTCAGCGCAAGATTTTGATCCGGTTATCGACGTCAACATAAAAGGAGTCGCTAACGTCGTTCGTCACTTTGTCCCGGCCATGATCGAACGGCAATCGGGTGTTATCGTCAATTTCAGCTCGGGGTGGGGGCGAGGAACCGATTCAGGTGTCGCGCCGTACTGTACAACTAAATGGGCTATTGAAGGACTAACACGCTCATTAGCGCAAGAACTGCCTAAGAATATGGCGGCGATACCGTTGAATCCGGGCATCATCGATACCGACATGCTGAAAATCTGTTTTGGTGACGAGGCCAAGCATTACCCGTCTGCAGAACGCTGGGCTGAAATAGCCGTACCTTTTCTGCTTAAGTTAAGTGCTAGCGATAACGGAAGGCCGCTATCAGTGCCAGGTTATTAGTCACTGGTCTTAATTCAGATTGTTACTTCCAAATTTAATTGATGAAAAAAATAGCCAGTAAAATCTCTAAACGATTGAGTAAAGTCCAAGCTTCTAAGATTATCGACCTCTCTAGCTATCGCCAGCAAAAGCAAGAAGCTGAGGCATTATTTAGTCAAATCAAAACTACTCAAAAAAACATCGATAATGGTCACGATCCCTTACATGCCGTTTATATTCATGCCCAAAATTTATTGTCTGTATTAGTGGATTGTCTTCAAGAAGTTCCTGAACCCGCACTTGATCGGTTTTTTAAAGTGATTGACGAGGCTGATCGAGATTATATGCCCGAGGGTCCACCTATTAGCCCTTTGACAAAAAGTTACTTCAATAGCTGGTTGCTGTTTGACTTGGTCATTGGGTTGGACAAAGAAACTTTGACAACGATTATTCTCGATCTTGCTCGTCAGTTTGGTTTAGATAAACAAATGATTGAGACCATAGGGATCATGCAAGATTCACGTATGGGCATCTACGAATTTATAGGACGGCAAAACGGACATATTTTGTTAAAGGAACTTACCAAGGACTCTATTATCGAGTGTATTTGCCCGGCAGGTTATCAAGGTAGTCAGCCTGGTGAGTTATGGTTTGTCAGGATCTTGCCACCCGTATTTGATTGCTTCGATTACAGCTTGGTGTTTACAACGCCTTATGTATTATCTCATGCCGATAAAAATGCTTGGTTAGACTATCTGGCACGTACAGTGACAGGTAAAAAGACCAAAACAACGGCGACTGACGTAAATCAATTGATGAAATACGGGCTATCACCCTTTTATTGGCACGAATATATCTTTGAAGCCTATTTGGATGCCCGCTCAGAGGTTATTTTTTTGTCTGGGCTTCCTGATATTAGGGCTAGCCGTCCACAGGCAACTGATATTCAGGAGTTTTTAGCTATTTTGCCGGAAAGACAGTAAGTGACCTGAAAAAGTTTACTTGTCTTTGACTTCGTCGTTCCGGCATGGATTGCCGGAATCCAGTTATTATGGATGATAGCTTATACCAATGAACTTCTTTCAAAGGACTTAGCTTTGGTGCTGAAAATGACAGATAACCGCTCATTTTTTCGATCATTTGCGTTAATACAGCTTAACGCAAGCAACAATAGTGGCATACTCAGAACCAGCATTTCTGAAATCCGTTGCGAGCAATTCTTAAGCCTAAAGAACTACAATGTGATCCGTCTAGAGCTTCCTTTGCTATGATGGCTTATAATTTCCGCATAGCGATTGTTGCGATTGACTTATTTATTGAACACTGGAGATTGGAGACAGATACATGCAAGTTTTTTGGATCATTGCCGGCCCTAACGGGGCTGGTAAAACCACGTTTGCCATGGAGTATCTGCCAGCAGTTACCCACTGTAAAAACGTTATCAATGCCGATATGATTGCGGTAGGAGTGTCTCCGCTAGCGCCTGACATCAACCGATCGCTGCGAGTCGTATTTTTCTTAATGAGATTGAACGTCGTATCGACAAACGTCAAGACTTTGCTTTCGAAACTACGCTTTCGGGAAAAACTTATTTAAAGTTGATCGATCGTTTGCAAAATGATGGCTGGCGAATAGAGTTGGTTTATTTAACATTGCCCAGTATGGAAATGTCAAAGCTTCGGGGGGCCGAACGCGTAGCGCATGGTGGTCATAACATTCCAGTAAAGGATATTTCTCGGCGTTTTCCCCGAAGTTTAAAAAATCTATTGATGCATTTCAGCCATCACGTAGATCGAACGCGCTGTTTTATGAATAGTAGCGAAATCCCTGAGCTCATTTTCGAACAGCAAAACGATAAACGGACGATTGCTCATCAAGATTTATACCCGTTACTTTTACAAGAGTCAGAACGATGATTAGCCCTGATCAAACACCTTCGCCTGATAGTCAAGTCATGCTGGATGCGTTAAAAAAAGCAGTGAGTAAAGCACTGAACAAGAAAAGGCGCTTGGGACAATAGCTGTTATCTGGTCGGACAATAAACCCATTTTGATTGGTGAAGATGCCCCTCAAGAAGAACACGTCAAAGAATCATCAAAATAATGCCAGCAATCGAACCTTCAATTTTTGAAGAGGATGAATTTCTGTTGTCTGTCTTAGTTGGCTAATCAAGAAAGCATAGCAATGAAACACAGTCTATCTGATGAGTTGGTTTCAGTCGATATTCGCGGTCAGAGCAATCAATGTGGTCAGATTGATCAGGCCTTTTTCTCTGTTGATTCGGATACATTTACCCAGTTCCAGGCACCTCTGGCTTAACGAGAACAGCAATTTTTTTTGATTAGCAAGCTTCTTCAGATAAAGCCCAAAAACCAGGATATTCTCGGCCAGAAGGCGCATACTGGCCACTTAATTCCCCAGGAGTCCAACTCATGGCCATGAATAAAATTCAGTTTCAAGCAGGCCTGTCACTGCCTGACTTTTTAGCGCAATTCGGCACCGAAGCGCAATGTGAAGTCAGCCAGGAACAGTCCCGTTGGCGCCAAGGCTTTCGCTGCCCCGACTGCGGACATGCCGAACACTATGCACTTAAATCTGGCAGGCGCAAAACCTTCCAATGTCGGTCCTGCCGGTTACAGACGTCGCTGATTGCGGGCACTTTATTCCAGAGCACCCACCTTAAACTGACGGTCTGGTTTCTGGCGATCTACTTGATCAGCCAGGCTAAGACCGGCTTGTCTGCCCTCACTTTGAAACGGCAATTGGGCGTCAGTTACCCCACTGCATGGTTGATCCAGCAGAAACTGATGCAAGCGATGGTCGAACGAGAGGCCCGATACACCTTGGACGGCGACATCCAGGTAGACGATGCCTATCTCGGGGGCGAATTGGCTGGCAGCAAGGCCGGTCGCGGTTCGGAGAACAAGGTACCGTTTATCGCGGCACTCTCACTCACCCCCGAGGGACAGCCGAGGTTTATCAAGATGGAGCCGATTCCCGGTTTTACCCGTAAAGCCATTGCCAATTGGGCACAAGATGATCTCAGCCCCGGCTGTGTCGTGCGGCCCGATGGATTGGCCTGTTTTTCCGGCGTGACCGATGCCGATTGCAAACACCAGGTGATCATCGCCGGTGGCCGGAAACCCAAGGACCTGCCGGAATTCTGTTGGATCAATACGGTGCTGGGCAATCTCAAAACCAGTCTAGGGGCGCCTACCATGCTTTCGATTTCGCAAAATACGGCACCCGTTACTTAGGTGCGTTCGCATACCGCTTTAACCGACGCTTCCGTCTCGATACCATTACGACGCGCCTTATCGTGGCTGCGGCTACGACTGAACCCCGCCCGGATTATTGGCTTCGGCAAGCTGACGCATCTTGCTAATCGAGTAATAGTTTGGTCTGCTTTTCTATCACACGCCCTACCCGCTGCAATGCTGGTTGCTGTCCATACTGATTTTCGATCGTTGCTTGTATTAACTGATAGTGTTTTTCAAATGCTGTTATCAGTTGATCCAAAATATCAATCAATCGCTTGGGGCGTATTCGGCATTGGTTCGCCATTTCGGTTAAATTTGTTCTGGTAATTAGGTCGGGATTCTTTTGATTGCCGACATAGAGAGCTAATGTGCTATCTAAATGTTCAATTGCACGGGTACTGACCAGATCATAGAATGGCGCTAATCGAGTTTGATTTTTGTCATAAAGGAACGACAGGTTTTTGATGTGCGCGTCCGAATTACCCACAATCACGTTAAACAACTGCCACTTTAAAAGTTGCTCTACATCCTCTAACGGATTAGAAGAGTATTCGATGATCAATTGATAGCATTGGGTAAAATTCGGCTCATTTCCTCGTTGATATTTTTCCTTATACCCTAAAGCTTGACAAAAGTCTTCCTGGTGAATCCGGGTCACCTTATCTTCACCTATCAACCTATCATAACGTTTTGAGAGTGTGTAACTCTTCGAGTCCAAAAATCTGAGTTCAATATCGATAGTCTTCAAGCCAACGGCTTGCGCTAAAGTCGTAGTAAATACTTCATAGAGCGGTACATTCTTAAAATCGGTAACTTCAAATTTCAGAATGTGGGTAGAGGGCGTCTGCCCAACAGGTAAATAAAGACCGTCTTTTTTGACATGAACGGTCATTTTATCTTGGGCGCCGGCTAATGATAATCGCGGTTTGTTTTCAAGTATTATAGAAGCCCCTCGTGTTTCAATCAGTTTAACCAAATCTGCTTCATCGATTTTCTGATATGCATACTGAAGATCCGGTGATTGTTCGACAGGCAATATAGAAATAGCCCCTGCGCACTCAGCACCTATTTCCCTGAGTAAATCGAAGTCGGTATCCGGACATCGAAGCCGTCGACATAATCGTTCTCTTGCAGAACCTTCCGGCAGCAGGTTTGCAAAAAAACGATGCCCCACCGACTGCTCAATTTTTTTATCCAAAGGGAGGCTGATAGACAGCGGAAACAGGTTCCAATTATCATCATACTGAAAGGACATAACGCCAGCCTCATTGCGCCACAGATAGCCCACTATCTGATCATCATGCCAAACATTCAGCTCGTCTTCGATCATGGTGTACCCCGTGGAACGATACGAATCTCAAGACCTAGGAATTTCAAAATCTGCAATACCTTGCCAATTTGACAGGTTTCTTTTCCCCGTTCAAATTCCCCAATGAGTCGAGGGCTTATCAAGGCAAGATCGGATAAATCTTCGATCCGTACTTTTTGAGACTTACGATGCTGACGGACTAACACCCCCATTTCTGCTACGCTATTAATCTTACCGTAAGGTACTTTTTTTGTATTTTTCATACCTAATTAGAAAATAATTACCGATAAGTAAGATTATAGCCTAATCATTAGAAAAGACCTTTATTATTACTGAACGGTATTACTACGGCCTCATTGCTCATTTGTAAAATGAGTATGCGATGTCGCCCATGATTAGCTACAAAGTACGCAATTGATATAGCCCAGCGCATTACTCCACAATGACTCAAAGATCACAAAACAACATAATCATCAAAACTGATGTGACCATGAGCACATATCTTCACGAAGCCCTGCTTAATGAGCTTAACCCTCACTCATGCATCGGACGAAGAAACGCTTGCTGTTTTAAAAACGGTGAAAATGGTTGTTTCACCGATTCAACAAACAGAACGAGTCAAAAATATTCCTTACCTTTGTAATCATGTAGTGACGGGGCATGGTGATCATTTACTCAACGCCTCCCTCGCAGGATTCTCCCAAACAACGGGCTGAACGGCGGAAGAAACCGAAAAGTGGCCGGCCGAAAGGGGCGCAACGCGGTCATCGCAAACATCAACGAGCCTTATGGGAGGAAGGGAAAGTGGATGTCATCGAGCGTTATTACCCGTCGGCGCGTTGGCCTGTGGAGGGACGATAGAGATGGCCGGCCTGCCAGATGAGCGTCATCAAATTTTTGATCTGCCCGAAGTCAAACCGACCGTGACCGAACATCAACGCTATTCCGACGTTTGCCGGCATTGCGGCAGTCGGCATAAAAGCGCGTATCCGGATACGGTGCCATCAGGCCAAATGGGGCCGGGGTTAATCAGCTGGATCAGTTTACTGAATGGCGGCTATCGGTTGTCGTTGAGGCAGGTTCAGCGCTTGTTACAAGAGCACTGGGGACTGGGGACTGGGGACTGGCCTTTAGTTTAGGGGCGATCAGCGAATCACAGGGCAAAATCACGGACTGGCTGCAACCGGTTTATGCGCAAATTGGCGATGAAGTGCGCCAATCGGCCGTGGCGCATGCCGACGAAACCACGCATTATCGCAACACGTCACATTTTTGGCTGTGGGGGCTCTGTACCGACCAAGCCGTTTATATGATGACGCATTATTCACGCGGCAAGACAGCGGCCAATGCACTGTTGGCGAATTTCGACGGGGTCTTGGTCAGCGATCGTCATGGCGGTTACAACGACCATCCCGCCAAGCAACATCAATAATGCCAAAAATTGTTACACGATGAACCGCGGTTTTGGACCTTTCTCAAGGATGCCCCCGGCGCCATTCCATTGACTAACAATACGGCGGAACGGGCGATAAGGCCCTACGTCATTAGGCGAAAGACCCGTTTCTTCAGTCAATCCCCATCAAAGGGACCAATTCCGACCGATGATCTTATCCATGTTGGAAACCTGCAAGCGCCAAACAATCAGCGACTATGACTTGTTGAGTGAAATCTGTACCCAAGGCTTAGTAGTCAAGCCCATTGACGTTTCCCTGTTTTCAGAACGCTTACCGGCACTACCTGTTTAGAGGGTTGTGAACGGTTACAAAAAATCGCCTTTCTATCGCCTTAAAATGCGATGTCCTACAATCGACAAATCAAGTGAACTTAGAATAGTGCTAGGATCTTATCGTTCATTAACCGCCCCAGTCGACCAAAAGCCGCCTCCTACGTTAATATTACGTATGACAGCACTTAAATGAAAGCTGCCTGACAGTGTTTAGCTATAAACGCTTGATTGCAAGACTTGACCCTGGCTTCTCGCAATTTTATTTTCATGGCTTATCTGGCAAAACTTATAATCTTATTTTGATTACCCATATCAGCCATAACTATTCCTTCTCTCTCAATTTGCTCTTTGATTTCGCTAAATGCTTCGGTCAAATTACTTTGACTTTTATCTGGCGCATCATAAGCAAATAAAATCTCATCCGGCCTTATGAAACGTAACTTCTCAAGCTGTTGAATTTTTGCTAACCATGTAAGACCATGATCAATTAGCTGACTTGGTTTATCATGTTTGAAATGAAGAGGCTTAATGATCTTTAGCTTATTATTTTGACGAACAAATGGAAATCGAACTTCATATTTATCACGTTCTCCGACAGCACCTTCTTTGTATTTAGCTCCCAGATCATATCGATCAAGCAAATCGCGCATCTGTTTTTTCATTTTTTCCTCATAACTTGGTTCATGAAGAAAGCTACGATGAACGTAATGTTCGAATAATTCATCAACAGTTTTTACCGGGTCACTGCAAAATAAAACACGGTTATCGCTAAAACGAATAATATCTTCACGACAACGAATTAACTCGGCATACAAATCAATCTCTGCTCCTTTTGTTTTGTCCATAAATTTCTTAATCCGTTCAATTTCACGACGAATGACTTTATTCGTCTGAACAAAAATATCCCTGCACATGGGATCAAAAAAATGCGTGATTCTTGCGTGTTGCTTGCTATCCAGCAGCCTGAATTCAAGGCGATTGGAAGCCGTTGCATACAGCACAATACCGATATTGGCAAACTCTTCTGTTTCAGCATAAGGCTGAAATCGAATAATGCTGTACTTACACACTTGTTTTTTCATGGCAGCTTTAACCAAATATCTCCGTGAGCTTCATTTTTTAGACGTTGCAGGTGAAAATCAGGATCGACATTTCCCTTGAGATAGAAAATACTTGGAAATAAAAACGACGGGCATAAAAAAAGCAGCCCAGATTATACTGTAACTGCTTGATTTATTTGTAACTTGATGGTGGGTCGTGAGCGATTCGAACGCTCGACCATCGCATTAAAAGTGCGGTGCTCTACCAGCTGAGCTAACGACCCGAGAAAGATTTACTATTATAAAGATTTTTTCCGGCTTGGCAACTCTTTTTTTTATTTTTTCAAAAAAGTTGTTTAAACCGCTATCCCTACTTGCAAAGCCTCAAACCAATCCAGGAAACGCTTGACATCGTCGCCTTTAAACATTCTGCCGTGCTGTGGAGCCAGGATGTCGATATCGAGTTCTCTGACTCTATCGATCCACGCTCTCTTGGCCTGGTTCGAGGGCATCCAGCGCTGATGGAAAAAGCGCATCTTTTCAACATGCGCATCGAAGTTTTCGACAAACACCGGTGCTCCAGGCGCCTCCAAAGCTGCGCCTATGTCTCCGGACATCAAAATCTTCGCCTCGGGATCATAAATATTAAAATTCGCCGAGGAGTGCATATAGTGCGCCGGAACGAGGCGCAATTCTACCCTATCCAGTTGAATTACGCCACCATTATCGGCTATCGGCACATATTCTATCGTTTCGCAGCCAAAATGCCTTAAAAAGCCTTCCCACAAGCCGGCGGCATGGAGTTTGGCGTGCGGCAAGGCCTGATCCCATAGTCCCAGCGACGAAATAATGTCGGGATCCTGATGCGAGGCGAACAAATCGGTGATTTCTTCCACGGGGGCATGATGCAGAACTGCCGCCAGCATCGGCGCGAATAATTCGATGCCGCCGGGATCGATCAGAAGACAGCGATTTGCCGTTCTGACGACATACTGATTGGTATCGATAATTTTTTCCGGCTTGCCGGGGTCACGACCGAACATAATCCATTGGTACGATCCTTCGTAAATTTTGGTCATTTTCATTTATACACCGCCTCTTTTAACAAGTTCTTGAAGAAGATGTCGTCAATCGGTCAAATCGATGACATTTAACGCACTTCTGCATCGTTGCACCTTATCATGGATAATCTGCGCCGCATGGTCAACGCTTTCGGCCACGGCCTGCAGGCTCTGCAGATATTCTCCGGCCTGTGAGGCTTCGATTCTGGAATTGGCCGCGATCACCCTGGCCGCCCTGGCCGGATGCATGACCTCGCCTAATTGATCCAGCAATTCCGTCACATGGACATTGAAGCTTTTCCGGCATTGCTGCATTTTTTGCCTGACCTCATGCAACGGCTGTTCCAGAGAACTCCCATAAGGGGCATTATTGCTGGTTTGATAGACCCGTTCGAATTTATCGCACGCCTCGGTCATGCGATATTCATCGACCGTCAGTTGATAAAGATACGACGCGTGTTTGTTGATATCGTTGACCAGCTCTATCGTTTCCTTGGCCAGTTCATTGATGAAATCGGTGATCGGCTGAAAGCCCTTGGCCTTCTCTCCGGCCCTGAAGGCGATGGCCTTGGCATTGGCGGCGGCCAGCGATATTTCTTTGGCGACGTCCATGACGGCGCTTAATTCGGCGGCAATCGATGCGACGGCTACAAACTGCGATTTTGTTTGACTCACACTCATGGTTTTATGGCGCTTACAGGGCGATATTCGGTTTGGTTACAGCCAGCTTAGATCAGATCGCAAAATTATCCTAGTCGACTGAACAGGTTTCGAGCACGAGACTATGGAATTAAACTCTGGGCAACAAGGCTTAAAATCGACCAGCACAGCCTCGCGCGCCGGGTGCGGCGCTCAATTAACGGAGACCAATGCTTGCGAATACGAGGGGATATTGTAGGCGGTGTTGAACCAAAGCCAAGCAAAACACACGGTGCGCTTCCTATCGTCAGCGCACCCTACTAGGTTTGTTTTATCATCAATTCCGAGGACGGCGCTCCTAATTGTGATTAATTTTTAGGTTAATTGCGCCGGTTGGCGATGAACGATAGTGGAGCCCAGCATTTTCGGAGCGCCTTGAATTTGCTGGTTGTCATTCAGCTCAATTTACGCGGTGAGAAATACCGCAAGTTATGGGTAAGGTGGAGCGTGGGCGCCCGGGGAAAAGGGAAACATTGGGACGGGATACATATCCCGTCCCCCGAAAAACACGGTGCGCTTCCTATCGTCAGCGCACCCTACCGGATTTGTTAAGCGTCGGTCGCCGTTTTTTGATAGCGGGTCGGGTCTTCGACACCGAGGCTGGCGAAGCCGGCGGCTCTTAAGCGACAGGCATCGCAGTGGCCGCAGGCGCGGCCTTCGCTATCGGCGGAATAACAGGAAACCGTCTGACGATAATCGACGCCCAACTCCAAACCTTCTTTGATGATTTCGGCTTTGCTTAACGCAATCAGCGGGGTATGTATCATGGTTTTTTCGCCTTCGACGCCGGCCTTGGTCGCCAAGTTGGCGAGATTCTGGAAGGCCTCGATAAATTCCGGGCGACAATCGGGATAGCCGGAATAGTCGACGGCATTGACGCCGATGAATATATCCCGGGCCTGCAAAACCTCCGCCCAACCTAACGCGAAGGACAGGAAAATAGTGTTGCGCGCCGGCACATAAGTGACCGGAATACCTTCCTGGGGGTGGTCGGGGACTGCGATATGCACATCGGTCAAGGCGGAACCGCCTATCGCGCCCAAGCCCAGGCTGATAATCTTATGTTCGACGACTTGATAATGCTCGGCGATTTTTTTGGCCGCATTGAGCTCGGCGTTATGGCGCTGGCCATAATCGAAACTCAGCGCATAGCATACATAGCCCTGCTGCTTGGCATGGGCCAATACGGTGATCGAGTCCAAGCCGCCCGACAATAAAATGATGGCTTTTTTTGACATAGCTTATTTTCCCTGGGCGTCATTCCAAAGATATTTGTGTAACTGGATCTGAAACCTGACCGGCAGTTGATCGGCCAGAATCTGGTCGGCCAGCTGCGCCGGCTGCATCTGTCCCATGACCGGCGAAAACAGCACCTGGCATTTTGCCGCGAGCCGATGTTCTTCTAGGATGGTCTTGGACCACTGATAGTCCGTCTCATTGGCGATGACGAATTTCACCTGATCTTGCTCAGTCAGATAGTCGATATTGTCATAACGGTTCCTGTCCAATTCGCCGGAAGCCGGTGTTTTCAAATCCATGACCTTGACGACGCGCGGATCGATGTCCGACACATCCAGCGCGCCGCTGGTTTCCAATGAAACGCTGTAATCTTCTTCGAGCAGTAATGTCATCAAATCGTTGCACCTCGGCTGCGCCAACGGCTCGCCGCCGGTCACGGTGACATAGCGGGTGTCATATTGCCTGACCTGGGCCAGAATCTCGGCCAAGGTCTTTTTCTCGCCCCCTGTAAAGGCATAAGCGGTATCGCAATAAACGCAGCGCAACGGACAACCGGTCAATCGAACGAACACGGTCGGCAGACCGACGGTATTGGCTTCCCCTTGCAGCGAGTAAAAAATCTCGCTGATACGTAATGTCTTATCCATTAGGCCTACTGCTGATCCAGCTGCATTAATTTCTTCGCCGCCAGATGGGCCGCGGTGGAGCCGGGGTATTGCACGGAGACTTGAGTCAGATAATCCCTGGCCTTGGCGATGTTGTTCTGGTCAAACTCGATATAGCCCAGTTTCAATAACGCATCCGGCACCTTGGGACTGTTTGGATAGATCTCGATGACTTTAGTGAAGGCGACCCGCGCCGATTCGATATCCTGATTGACCTTGTAGGCCTCGCCCAACCAATACTGGGCGTTATCCGCATACTCGCCGGCCGGAAATTGATTCAGCAAATCCTTGAACGCCGCGATGGCCTGGGTGTTATGGCCGTTTCTCAGCGTTTCATAAGCCTCCCGATAGAGTTGCTTCTGATTGACCGTGACCGGCTGGCTGGCGGGAGCCTGAGGGCTGGCGACCTTGGTCGACTCGATCCGACTAGGCGCGGGCGAGACAGGCGTCGGCGGCAAGGCCGGAGCCCCCTCTTGCGAACCTGAACTCAGCGCCTGCAGCCGTTGATCCAGATCGGAATAAATATTGCTCTGCCGATTCTTCAAGTTTTCTATCGCCTGCGCCTGTTCTTCGACGACGCCGCGCAACTGCTGGACCTCGTGTTGGAGCTGTTCAAGCCGGCCCAGCACCTCGTAGAGGGCATTACTGGAGGGCGCGTCGCTGCTGTAAGCGGCGCCTCCCGGATAGGTCGAGTTATCGATGACCGGCGGCAACGACCGAGGTTCGGCCGACACGCCGGTGCATAACGGCAACAATAACAAATATTTTTTGTTCATTTAACGAGCCTGATAAACCAATTCAACACGGCGGTTTAATTGCCAGGCAGCCTCATCATGTCCAGTCGCGTCAGGCTTTTCTTCGCCATAGCTGACCACTTCCAATTGACTCTCGGCAACCCCTTGAACCTTCATCATTCTGGCGACCGACTTGGCGCGCTGCTCACCCAGCGCAATATTGTATTCCGGTGAACCGCGTTCATCGGCATGTCCTTCCAACACCAGACGCTGGGCAGGATGTGCCAACAAATACTGAGAATGCGCGGCGATCACCGGAATGAAATCCTGCTGCACCTGGCTGCTGTCATACATGAAATAAATGGTGTGTTTGGATAACGGGTTTTGCGGGTCGGTGAACTCGGCCCCCATTTCCTCGGGACTCAGCTCGCCGGTGATCATTTCGCCACCGCCGATCCCCGCTCCCTCACTGTAACCGCTGGTCGCGGCGCCTTCAACGGCGGCGCTCTGGCCGCCTTCCAACAAGTCTGCGCCTTTTTCTTCTGTCGAACTACAACCGCTTAACAGGAACGCGGTCGCGGCTAAAGCCAGGTAAGTTTTGCTAAATTTCATCGTCTAATTCCCCGAATATAGGATTGATAACACTGGTTGATAATTACGTTACTGCCGGCCAGCCGGCTTTCTTGTCAGGGCGCCCAAGCCGGCTCGCGCACTTCGCCACTTTCGAACGCCAATTTCTGCTGCATTCTGCCGTCCACCGAAACGGCTGCCAACACCGAACGGTTGCCTTTTTTGGAGGCATATAAAATCATCGTATCGTTGGGCGCGAAACTGGGCGATTCATCCAGCGGCCCGGCCGTCAGTACATTGAGGGTGCGGGTTTTCATATCCATCACCGCGATCCGGTAATCGCCGCGATTGGCATGGACCATGACGATGCTTTTGCCGTCGTGGGAAAAATGTCCGCGGGCATTGTAATCGCCGGTAAAAGTCAGTCGAGTGACCCTGCCTCCGTGACTCGGAATCATGTACAACTGCGGTTTGCCGCCGCGATTCGAGGTGAACACGATATTCCCGCCATCCGGCGACCAGTTCGGTTCTGTGTCGATCGCATAGCTTTTAGTCAGCTTCTGCAACGATTTGTTCGCCAGGTTCAACACATAAATATCCGGACTGCCATCTTTGGACAGGGTCAGCGCCAGGCGCTTGCCATCCGGTGAAAACGCCGGCGCGCCATTGATGCCCCTGAACGACGCCACCCGGTTTCGTTGTCCCGTCGCCAGCGTCTGCACATAGATCGCCGAACGCTTGCGTTCAAAAGAAACATAGGCGATTTTTTTGCCGTCCGGCGACCAGGCCGGAGACATCAACGGCTCCGACGAAGCGGCGATGGTCTTCGGACTGTAGCCGTCGGCATCGGCGACCTGTAATTTGTACTGCTTTTTACCCCCTGCGCCGATAACGCTGGTGACATAGGCAATGCGGGTGTCGAACACCCCCGGCTTACCGGTCAGCTTCTCGAACACCAGATCGCTGATATGGTGTGCGGTGCGGCGAAGCTCATAAGCGGAAACGGTCAACCGATAGCCCATGATCTGTACGCCCTGGTAGACGTCGAACAGTTGGAACTGCACGTTATAACGGCTGCCGTTGGGGCTCAATTGTCCGATCAACAGATAGTCCTGTCCCAACGCCCGCCAGTTTCTCAATTTTACGCTGGCGGCATCCGAAGGCTTGGTCAGCATATCCCGCTCCGGCAGGGTCTTAAAATAACCGCTGCGGCTTAAGTCGGCCTGAACGACGGCGGCGATATCGACCGGCGCTCTCCCCGGCAGCTGCTCGGCGAAGGGAACGACGGCGATCGGCACCGCCGTTTCCGCGCCTTTGGTAATTTCTATCGTCAATGCCGCCTGGGAGACTCCGTTCCACAAGAGGCATAAACTGATCAGCACTAATTTTCTCAATAAAACCATTTTTTTATTCCTAGCCGCCATCATAGCGGCATACTTGGCAATTATTCCGGTTTAAATACAAAGGTGAATGTCCTGAAGTTGCGGCTAAATAAGGTTCTGTCCTTAGGCACCGGCAATGGCGAGGCCTTGCGCACTGCATTTTCGGCGGAACGGTCGAATACCGAATCGCCACTGCTTTTAACCACGCTGGCATCCATCACATCGCCGCTGGCCAATAACTTCACCTGCACGGTGCAGCTCAGCCCCTTGCTGGAGGTCATCGGCCGTATCCAACTGTTGTTGACTTTGCGCTGGATCGCCGCGGTCGCGGTGATCGTGGCCTGACGATCCTGCTCGGCTTTGGCCTTGGCGGCCTCGGCCTGCTGTCTGGCGAGCTCTTCACGACGAGCCTGCTCCGCTTTCTGTTTGGCCAACAATTCCTGTTTACGTTTTTCCTCCGCCAACCTTTCCTGTTCGCGTTTTTTCGCCGCGGCCGCTTTTTCCGCCTCGATGCGTTTTTGTTCGGCCTCGCGTTGCGCCTTCAGCCTTTTCTGTTCGGCGGCCCGCTGCTCCTTTATCTTAGCCAATCTGGCCGCTTCTTCAACCAGTTGTTTTTTCAAATCGGCCTGTTTTTGCCGCTCCTTCTCTTCCGCCTGTTTTCGCCGTTCGACCAACTCCTTGGCTTTTTTCTCTTCTCGCAGACGTCGTTCGCGGACCTGCTGTAGTCTTTTTTCCTCGGCCGCTCTTTGCTCGGCCAACTCTTGCCGCCGCTTTTCCTTAAGCTGTTGTTTTTCCACCTCCGCCTGCTTGAGACGCTCGGCTTCCTGAATGACCTGTTCGTCATCGAGCACCGAGGCCTGGATAATTTCCGGCGCCGGCTTTTGCGTCACAACTTCCGGTTCGCTGTCGAAACTCAGCCCGAACACCAGCAACAGGCTGAAGTGCAGGGCCAAGGCCAGCGCAAACGATAGACCGAATTTCTGCATCTTGTTCATCGCCTATTGCTCTAGCGGACTGGTCATCAGGCCGACGCTGGGCACGCCGGCATTTTTCAGCGCCGCCATCACGGTCACGACCTTGCCGTAATCGACGCTGTGATCGCCACGGATATAAACCTGAGTTTGCGGCTTATTGCGCAACACCGCTGCCACCCGAATCAACAAATCCTGGGGCTGCACCGGCTGGTCTTCGCGCTCGCCGAGATCGATATAATAGCGGCCCTGCTTGTCGATCGAGACGATCACCGGCGGTTCATTTTCCTGCTCTACCGGCGCGGTGACGGCCTGAGGCAAATCGACATCGACGCCGGTTTGCACCAGCGGCGCGGTAATCATGAAAATAATCAACAACACGAAGGTGACATCAATGTATGGCACGACATTGATTTCGGCCATCGGTTTTCTTTTTGAGGAACGCCGACTCATCGTGGTTACGCCTGTCTGTGCAATAGAGTGACGAATTCGTCGATAAACAATTCATAGCGGCCCGCCAACCTGTCCAGGCGGGTGCTGAAACGGTTATAGGCAATCACCGCCGGGATCGCCGCGAACAGACCGATCGCGGTCGCGATCAGCGCCTCGGAAATGCCGGGAGCGACATTGGCGAGCGTGGCGTGCTTCATTTCGCCCAAGGCGCGGAAGGAATTCATGATGCCCCACACGGTGCCGAACAGGCCGACATAAGGGCTGGTCGAACCGACCGTCGCCAAGAACGGTAAGGTTTCGTCGAGCCGGTCCAGCTCGCGCGATAATTCGATGCGCATCGCCCGTTGCGCGCTTTCCACCTTGACCTCGGCGCTGATATCGCTTTTCTGGTGCATGCGGGAAAACTCCCTGTAGCCGGCCATGAAGATTTTTTCGATGCCTTCCGGTTGAATGTCGTGCCCGGCCAACTTGCGGTAGAGATCCGTCAGCTCGCCGCCGGACCAGAATTCCTGTTCGAAATCTTCGGTGATTTCCATCGACCTGCTCAGTTCTTTGCGCTTGTTGAAGATAAAGGTCCAGGACAGCACCGAAGCGACCAGCAGGATCAGCATGACAAACTGCACGACAAAGCTGGCTTGCAGCACTAAATCGATGAAAGAAGGATGACTGCTCATGATAATTGTTCCAAAATAGCGGCGGGTATCGCCTTCGGGCGCATGCTTTGCGCATCGAGACAGGCGATGCGTACTTCGCCTTGACAGAGTAAGTCGTCGCCGCGAACGATTTCCTGGGCAAACAAGAAACTGGTTTTTTTCGCCTGCGTCACTTCGGCGCTGACCAGGATTTGCTCATTGAAGCGAGCCGGCTTCAGGTAGTCGACCTGTAGCGAACGCACGACAAAAATGACCTTTTGCTCGTTGATCAACTGATCCTGTTCAAAGCCTTGGGAGCGCAGCATTTCCGTTCTGGCTCGTTCAAAAAACTTCAAATAATTAGCGTAGAATACGACGCCGCCGGCGTCGGTATCCTCGTAATAGACCCTGACGGGCCAGTTAAATTTTCCCATTGCTTAACAACGTCTGTGATTACTGCTTGTGTTGATTTTATCAGGCTCAATGCGACGACTATCAGTCCCTAGGACGAAGTTTAAACCGCCGAACCTTGCTCAGATATTAAAAATATCATCGCGGAGAGCTTCCTTTGCCGGCGACTGCAAACCAAAATGCAGATAAGCCTTCTGGGTCGCGATGCGGCCGCGGGGCGTGCGCATGATGAACCCTTGCTGCAATAAATAAGGCTCCAGCACGTCCTCGATGGTGCCGCGTTCCTCGCTGATCGCAGCGGCCAGCGTATCCAATCCGACCGGCCCGCCGTCAAAATGTTCGATCATCGACAACAATAATTTGCGATCCAGCGCATCAAAGCCGTTATCATCGATTTTCAGCATCTTCAATGCCTGACTGGATATATCCCGGTTGACCTTACCGTCACCCTTGACCTCGGCAAAGTCGCGCACCCGCCTCAACAAACGGTTGGCGATGCGCGGCGTGCCGCGGGAACGCCGCGCAACCTCGTCGGCGCCGTCATTGTCCATCGCGACGCCCAGCAATCTGGCTGAACGCCGCACGATATCGGCCAGCTCGGCGATGCTGTAGAATTCCAAGCGCTGCACGATGCCGAAGCGGTCACGCAACGGCGAGGTCAGCAGGCCGGCCCGGGTGGTGGCGCCGATCAGCGTGAACGGCGGCAAATCCAGCTTGATCGAACGCGCCGCCGGCCCCTCGCCGATCATGATATCGATTTGATAATCCTCCATCGCCGGATACAGGACCTCTTCCACCGCCGGGCTGAGGCGGTGAATTTCATCGATGAACAGCACATCGTGAGCTTCCAGGTTGGTCAACAAGGCCGCCAGGTCGCCGGCCTTGTCCAGCACAGGCCCGGAGGTCTGGCGGATATTGACGCCCATTTCGGTGGCGATGATGTTGGCCAGCGTGGTTTTACCCAAGCCGGGCGGACCGAAAATCAACACATGATCGAGCGCTTCGTCGCGCGCCAGCGCGGCGCGAATAAAAATATCCATCTGCTGACGCAATTCCGTTTGTCCGACATAATCGGCCAGCCGCTTGGGGCGGATCGCCCGATCCAAGCGCTCCTCATCGGAACCGCCTTGCGCGCTGATCAAACGGTCGCTTTCGATCATCGCAGCGCTCCTTGCAAGGCCAAACGAATAATATCTTCGCAACTCTTATCTTCAACGGCGATATTGCGCACCATCTTGTCGGCGTCCTGCGCTTTATAACCCAGCGCGCACAGCGCCGAGAGCGCCTCTTGCCTGGGGTTGCCGACCGCCGTATCGGCAGTTTCCGCCGGCATTCTACCGTCCGTAGCTGATGAATCGCTTAAATCCGGCAAGCGGTCGCGCATTTCGATGATCAAGCGCTCCGCGGTCTTTTTCCCGACCCCCGGCAGGCGGACCAACGACTGGGTGTCGTTATTATGTATACAGCGATGAAATTCCTCGGCGCTCTGACCGGACAAGATCGTCAACGCCAACTTGGGCCCCACGCCATTGACCTTGATCAGAGTCCTGAACATCATCCGGTCGCTTACGGAACTGAAGCCGAACAGCGTATGGGCGTCTTCGCGCACCACCAGATGGGTGTGCAGCGTGACCTCTTCGCCCAAAGCCGGCAGCTGGTAAAAGGTGGTCATCGGCGCCTCGACCTCATAGCCGACGCCCTGTACATCCAGCAACAACTGCGGCGGCGTCTTGGCCGCCAATTTACCGCGCAAAAAGCCTATCACACTCGCCCCTTTTGCAAACGCATTGCGGTTTCCCGGTGATGACTGTGACACAGGCAAATGCCCAGCGCATCACCGGCATCGACCTGCATCTCGCCTTGAATATTGAGCAGAATTTTCACCATGTGCTGCACCTGCGCCTTTTCGGCGCTGCCTTTGCCGACCAGAGCCTGTTTGATTTGGCGGGCGGCGTATTCATAAACCGGCAAATCGCTGTTCAGCGTCGCGCAAATCGCCGCCCCCCTGGCCTGCCCCAGCTTCAGCGCCGAATCGGCATTCTTGTGCATAAACACCTGCTCGATCGCCATTTGTTGGGGCTGATAAAGGGCAATGACTTCGGCCACGCCGTCAAAGATCTGTTTCAAGCGCAGCGGAAAAGAATCGGCCTTGATCCGAATACTGCCGCTGGCGATATAGCGGTTGCCCTGCGGCAGCGATTCGATGACGCCATAACCGGTGATCCTGGAACCGGGATCTATACCTAGAATTCTGGTCAATGATTATTCAACTTTAAATAGCGAGGGTGAACGATCTCATCCTCGTGGATTAACGGCGGCAAGCTCATTGTTCGCTGATATCGGCCATGATTTCATCGCTGATATCGGCATTGGAATAAACGTTCTGGACATCGTCTAGGTCTTCCAGGCGATCGATCAAGCGCAACATCTTGGCCGCAGTATCGGCATCCAGATCGGTATTGGTGTCCGCCTGCATCGTCACTTCGGCGTTCTCCGGCTCGAATCCGGCCGAGACCATCGCTTCCTTGACGGTCAGATACTCTTCCGGCGTCGTCATCACATCGACGGAACCGTCATCGTTAGTGACAATATCTTCGGCGCCGGCTTCCAGCGCCGCTTCCATCACGGCGTCCTCGTCCACCGAATCGCCATAACTGATGATGCCGACCTTGTTGAACATATAGGCCACGGAACCGTCGGTGCCGAGGTTGCCGCCGGCCTTGGAGAAAGCGTGGCGCACTTCGGCGACGGTGCGATTACGGTTATCGGTCAAACAATCGACCATAACCGCTGTGCCGCCGGGGCCATAGCCTTCATAACGAACCTCTTCGTAACTGACTCCATCCAACGCGCCGGTCGCTTTCTTGATGGTATTATCGATGGTGTCTTTTTTCATGTTGGCGCCCAGCGCCTTATCGATAGCCGAACGCAAGGCTGGATTATTGGTCGGATCGGCCCCCGCTTTGGCCGCGACGCTGATCTCACGGATCAGTTTGGTGAAAATTTTGCCTCGTTTTGCGTCCTGGGCGCCCTTACGGTGTCTAATATTAGCCCACTTACTATGTCCTGCCATGTTTACTCTCTAAATCGTTCTTGAAAATTACTTGTGTTGACCCGGCATCGCGGGTAAATAAGGTCTCGCCTTTTTTACAGTCGCGAAATCCGGGACGAAATAAGTCAATATCCTGTTCGATGCGCGAATCCCTGACACACAGAATAACAGCCGATTTTACCATTGTGCCCGCGTCATATCGAATTTTGCTTATCACAGCCGCAATTCCCAGATTGAGCATTTTTAAAGCCATGGATTTAGGTGCTGGAGGCTTGACGCCGGCCTACCTGCCGCCAAGTCCTCGCCAGATAGACTCCTTACCCTCTTCGATCCTCAAATGGGAATGACTGTTATCACAGCCGCCATCCGCTGATCGAATTGAGGATGGGAACAGTTATAACAGATAAGCCAACACCGCGGTCAGATCCGGTCCGGCGACGAAATAGTCCGCCTGCGCCTTGACCGCATCCCGGGCGACAACGCCACCGAAACCGATCACCGTCGCGCCGGCCTGTTTCGCTTCCAGGTCCGTTTTTCCGTCGCCGACCATCGCCAATACGCCGTTGCCATCAATAATCTGCTTACAGACTTTGGCCTTGCCGCCGCTGTAAGCCAGCGGCGAGGCCTTGGCATAACCCAGATAGGCGCCCTCTTCGCTTAACTCTATATCGACGGCATGAACCTGCTGCGAAGGCACGCCGAGAAATTCGGCCAGCGGCAAAATCGCCTGGCGCAAGCCGCCACTGATGATATGCACCTGTTTGTGTTGTTGTTGCAGCTTGGCGATCGTGTCTCGCGCACCGGGCACCACTTCGTCGATGTAGAGCTGCGCCAACCAATCGACCGAGGCTTTATCCGGTTTAATCAACGCCAAGCGGTTTTCATAAACTTCCTCCAGCGCCAGCTCGCCATTCATCGCGGCATTGGTCAATTCGGCGACGCGCTCGAACATGCCGTTGCGGCGCGCCAGTTCATCTATGCCTTCGACGCGACTCAAGGTGCTGTCGCAATCAAAGCAAACGGTATCGAAACTCATAATTGTATCTGTTTGACTGTATGGACCGCAGCAATATCACAAACCGCCTGTACTAATTTTTCATCGAGCGGTTCAGAGACGCTAATCACCGCCATCGCTTGCTGTTGCTCATCGGCCATGCCGACCTGCATCCTGGAGATGTTGATATTCGACTCACCCAATACCGAACTGATCGCAGAGATGACGCCCGGCTTGTCATCATGACGAGTCACCAACAACGTGCCTTCCGGCACCACCTCGATTTCGAACTGATCGATACTGACCAGACGAGGATGGCAATCGCCGAGCAAAGCGCCTTCCAATGACACCGATTTGTCTTCGCAGTAACCGGTGACCTTGATCAGCGACAAATAGCCCTGTGATTCGTCGGTCATCGTTTCTATCAGCGAGATGCCTTGACGCTTGGCGATGTTTTCGACGTTGACGCTGTTTACCGGTGTGGAGAACTGATCGGCCAGCAAACCCACCAGCGCCTCCACCGAAATGGGACGAATCGCTACTTCCGCCGCCTTGCCGTAGGTGCCCACTTCCAACTTCCTAATCGGCGCATCGACCAGGTTGGCCAGCATTTTGCCGAGAATGTGGGCCAGCATCATGAATTGACGTGATTTCTTCAGTTCTTCCGCCGAGAGCCGCGGCAG
Source organism: Methylomarinum sp. Ch1-1 (assembly GCF_030717995.2). Lineage (NCBI taxonomy): Bacteria > Pseudomonadati > Pseudomonadota > Gammaproteobacteria > Methylococcales > Methylococcaceae > Methylomarinum > Methylomarinum roseum. Next base: position 4,337,582 of record NZ_CP157743.1, read on the forward strand.
ATTCAGCGCATTGACCGCCTCGCCGCTATTCAGATAGGTGACGACTTGTCTGGCGATTTCGACGCTGACTGCAACCTGGGCTTCGCGGGTCGACGCCCCCAAATGCGGCGTAAACAAGACATTGCTCAAGTCTAACAACGGCGAATCCTTGGGTGGCTCATGTTCGTATACATCCAGGGCCGCGCCGGCGATTTCGTGATTGTTCAGGGCCCGGTATAAGGCGTCCTCATCGACCAGGCCGCCGCGGGCGCAATTGATCAGGAAGGCCGACTTCTTCATCATCGTCAATTGTTCGGCGCCGATGATCCCTCGGGTTTTTTCCATCATCGGACAATGTAGAGTCAGATAGTCGGCCTGCTTGATCAATTCTTCGAGACTGACCGGTTCGGCGCCGTATTCGGCGAACACCTCCGGCGTCACGAACGGATCATAGGCGATGACCCGCATCTTCAAACCGTTACCGCGTTGTGCAACGATGCGCCCTATCGTACCGAAGCCCAGTATCGCCAGGGTTTTGTGGCTGATTTCCGCACCCATCAGCCGGCTGCGTTCCCATTTTCCCTGCTTGACCGACTGGTTGGCTTCGGGCAGATTGCGACTCAACGAGAACATATGCGCCAGCGCCAGTTCGGCCGTGGTCGTGGCATTGGCGTCCGGCGTGTTCATGACAATGACGCCCTGTTCGGTGGCGGCCGGCACGTCGACATTGTCGACGCCGATGCCGGCGCGACCTACGACTTTCAGTTTCCGTCCCGCCTTCAATACCTTCGCGGTCACTTTCGAGCCGCTGCGAATCAGCAAGGCGTCATATTCCGGAATCAGTTCGCACAATTCCTCTTCGCTTAAGCCTGTTTGAATATGAATTTGTATGCCTTCCTGGCGATTCAGAAAATTAATGCCGTCATCAGCCAGCTTATCGGAAATCAGTATCTTCTTCATATGTGCATTGCCGAAGGTGTTGGGATAAGCCAATTATTTTAACAGCTTTGATATAATTACAATAACTCGGCGCTTATTCTATGCCGCTAAAACGCTCAAACGGGGATTGGCTCGCTAATTCTGAAAAAATGCATCCCTGATCCCTAACCAATCCTTTAATTCCCTAATGTCCGAACAATCCGCCTCATTTTTATCGATCATCGCCTGGAAACAACGTCTGGTTTTCTGGTTTGGCGCCATCTTCGTCGGACTGCTGATCGTCGCGATGACGCTGCTCAGCGAATGGGCCGCCGAAACCTACCGCAGCCTGTCGCAACAGTTTTTCTGGTTTAATTTTGTCGTCGCTCCGCTGGGATTGAGTCTCACCGTCTGGCTGACTTACCGTTTTTTCCCCGGCTCTGAACGCAGCGGCATCCCGCAAGTCAAATCCGCACTGGAAATCACCGGCGACCTATCCCAGCGCGCCGGTTTGCTGTCGTTGCGTATCGCCGTCGGTAAAATGCTGCTGCCGATCATGGGTCTGCTGTCGGGGGCTTCGGTCGGCTTCGGCGGACCGGCCACTCATGTCGGCGCGTCGTTTATGGCCTCCTTGGGCAAGGCCGTCAAATTCCCGCCGCATTATATGGAGAAAGGCCTGATTCTGGCCGGCAGCGCCGCCGGTTTTGCCGCGATGTTCAGCGCCCCTCTGGCCGGCATCATCTTCGCCATCGAAGAAATGGGCCGCGCCCTGGAAGAAAAAGTCAGCAGCCTGGTGTTGACCGCAATCGTGTTTTCCGGGGTCACCGCCTATGCCTTGCTTAACAGCTATATCTTTTTCGCCGACAACTTCTTCGTCATGCCGTGGGACCGCAGCTGGCTCGCCGTGCCCTTATGCGGCATCGTCGGCGGCTTCATGGGCGGCCTGTTCAGCAAAATCATCATCAGCGGCGACAAGCTACTGAAACGAACCGGCTTATCGTTCGTCACGATCGCCTTCGTCTGCGGCGGCCTGATCGCGATCTTGGGTTTTTATTCGCATGGTGACTCTTTCGGCACCGGCTACCAACAAGCCAAATCGATCTTGGTCAATCGGAATGACATGGATCCTTACTTCCCGCTCTATAAAATGCTGGCGACCTGCGCCACCTATTTCAGCGGCATTCCCGGCGGCATCTTCGTGCCATCGATCGCGACCGGCGCCGGCATCGGCGCCAATCTGGCCGACTGGATTCCCCTAGCTCCCGCATCGGTGATGATACTGTTGACCATCACCGCCTATTTTTCCGGCATGCTGCAGTCGCCATTGACTTCGTTTGTGATCGTGATGGAAATGACCTATAGCAACGAGATCCTGATCCCGTTAATGGCGTCCGCCTTTTTCGCCACCGGCACCTCGAAACTGATTAATCCACTGCCTTTGTACCGCGCCTTGAGCGACAACTACAAACGCGACGAGAACAAAAAAGTAGAACCGAAAGATGAAGATTAAACATGGCCTGACCTTATTATTCATTGCCGCTCTGTCTATCGCCGCCGTCTGGCTTTGGCGGACCGAGACGATAAGACCGGCTCCCGCCGCCGCCTTTAAAACCATCGACAATGAAGACATCAGCCTGGGTGCGTTAAAAGGCAAACCGGTCATCGTGACATTCTGGGCCACAGACTGTCCGGGCTGTATCGAGGAAATTCCGCACCTGATCGAGCTCTATCGCCAATATCATCGACGCGGCCTGGAAATCATCGCGGTATCGATGTATTACGACCCACCCAGTCATGTCGTCAACATGCGCACCGCCAAGCAATTGCCTTATGACGTCGTCCTGGATTTACGGGCCGAACACAGCCAGGCCTTCGGCAACGTGATGCTGACGCCGACGACCTTCCTGATATCGCCGGAAGGCAATATCGTGATGCAGAAAATCGGCGTGTTCGATTTACAAGACATGAAGGCGAGAATCGAAGCCTTGTTGAACCTCGCTAAGCCCGCGCCGACAACAAGCACAGCGGCAAACGGCGGCCATCCCGAGACCTAGCGCTGCGAGCGCGACGACAGACATTTCTTCGTGGCCGTTGGATGCGGCAACGGACACGAAGCGGATTTCCGTAACACTTGACTGCAGCAATTCCCAATTTAAAACCTTACGTTTTCCTGGGTATTAGATTTTCACCATATAGCATGAACCGCATCAGATGCTGCCAATTATCAAAAGGCATGAACTGAAGCAAGGTTCGGAATTGTTCGAAGAAAGTGCGCCTGGAGGGCGCCGCATGGCGGACGGCCCGGTAAGCCTCGTCCAACCATTCAAGCGCGGTATGAGCGAGGAAAGCCAATAAGTTAAGGGTCGCCAAGAAGTTGGACAAATGCTGCTTGCCGTGGGCAAAGTTATGCTCGAAATGATAGCCGTGATTCTTGAGAACATTGTTGTTTTCGTTCTCTATTTTCCAGCGCGCGCGGCCTGCAGCGACCATGTCGATCACATTGTGTTCGTCGAGGGTGTGTGATGTCGCCCAGGCATTACGGTAGACCACTTCTTGTTTGGCATTGAGGATCGTCACTTCGCACCAATTGACCATTAACGCATCGTCGCTGTTGCGGAGCGGGACTTGATTGAGGTAACGGTAGCGTTCGGTCAGGCGTTGTTTGCCGTTCCAACGGCTTTTTTCGAGCGTTTGGACCTCGCCGGTCCGGGTAAAATCGTCGAGCCATTCGTACAATAACGCATGGGAATCAGGCTTGCAGACGAACAGAAAATCCAGGTGCTGCGCACGCACGGCCTCACAAAACGGCTGGTGACAATACAAATCATCGCCCAGCACGGTGATGCCTCGAGGAGCGTAATGAGCACCCACGTGGTGAGCCAGCGCTTGGCCGCCGCCAATTCGCAGTCTTGTTTGTCGACGCCGTCTTGGACGCGAACAAATTCCGGCGGCAAAGGCACCACGCGGCTTTGCCCGGGGGCGACAATCACCGGTGTCACGACGGTGTGACGGTATAAGGTTTGGCCGTTTTTCAGCGTTTGTTGAGTACAGCACGGACAGGAAATCTTTTCCGAGCTGAAGGAATCGGTGCCGTCCATCGCCACCAACAAGGTGCCGCCAACACTCATGAACGGCTTCAGACAACCCTGCGTGTAAAGCTGGTCACCCACCTCGGCCAACACCGGATAGAGTGTTTCCGGTGCAATCGGATCCAGCAGGTTGCCGATTTGGCTGGTCGAAGGAATTTGATGGACACCAAAAATTGATTACGCATTATTTCGATTGTGAAGCTTTTGCATTCGCTGCTGATAGTCCAGAAAAGACGGGCTTTGCGTAAAGAAGACCGAGAAGGCGCTCAGGGCGGCATCTTCCACCGCATATTTCCGATTGTTGCCGGGTTTGCGGTGGTCAGGCAGGTTTTCGAAGGTAGTGCGAATCTGGTTAATTATTTCCAAGTCCATTTGAATTGACCTATGGGATTATGGGGGGTGATTTACAGGTTTAAAATTGCCACTATTTTACCAGGGTTTTAAATTGGGAATTGCTGCACTTGACTGGCCGTATTCCCTGCGAACTCCTATACTAGGAACCAATCACAGGTGACTTTGACTTAACCTCAGTTCGGGATAAAAGAATCGTATATTACAAAGGGTTAAGACAGTATCAGGTCGCTCGGGAAGGAGTGTGCTAGGAAAACAGCCTGCCATGAATTAACAAACACATACTGTAACCATTCAGCTTGATACCGAGAAAATATTTCTTTTACTATCAATTGCTTGCGTAAACGGCGTCTTCTGGAGCAAGTAACTGATAGTAAAAGCATTTTCATACTGAATAGTTACCACATACGTAATTATTCAGCGTATTTTTATCAGAGGGAGTAGGCTATTGATTTATCGGGCTGTCTGCAACAGGACGTTGCAGTCAGAGCTTACATGGAAGTATTCACGCGTCCCGAGAAATCAATGGTCTACTCCCTAAACCCTGAAAGATACTGAATAGCTGAAGTTTCCTAAAAACGCCTCAAGCCACCATGCGTAACAACACCGCGACCAGCGAATTTTTCATGGGATTGGTGGGTTTATGGCAAAGCCTATCAAAATCTTCACTCAGTGAGGCTTCGGCGATGAGGCGCCGGACATCGGAAAAGGCGAAACTCGTCCGCCCCTTGACCTTGTGCCGACGTTGCGGATCCGCTTTGATGCGATCGGCGTACATCCAGGTGACCGTGGTGGCCATCATACAGAAATGCAGGTGGTTTATCACGGCCTGGGCATTCCGGCTCTGGCATTTTTGACTGCCAATGTCTTGCTTGAGTTCTTTAAAGCCGGACTCGATCTTCCAGCGAGCGCCATAATATTCGATGACCTGGGTGACCGACAAGTCGAGATCGGTCGTAAACAAGGCGACCCACTGGGTTTTACGAAACACCCACACGACCTTGATGGGGCATTTTAAGGTCTTCAGCATGACGGTTTTCTCAACCGCCAGTACTTCGCGTACTTTGCCATACAGGTTAACCTGATAGGCAGCAGTTTGCTGCCGGAGCGCGTGCGCTCGGTCGGTCACGGTCCCCAGACGCTGGCCGTATTTACGGGGGCGTCCGCGTGTCTTGGCATCGGCGGACCGGGCGTCGGGGAGCGCATAGAGCACCTGGTTGCTGCGCAATCGGGATAACAGGTGAAAACGTTCGCCTACCGTTTGGCGCACCGGCTTCCATAACCCCTGATTCCCAAACCAGCTGTCGGTGACCGCCAGCATTGGTGTCGAAGCAAAGTGACCGGCGACGGCGATTAGCAATTCCGCCGCTTGCGTGAGTTTGCTTTGAAACGGCGCGACTTGGCCTTTGATTTTGGCGGTTTCCTTTTGTTCGGCGATCATGTGACGGGGTAAGTAAAACGAAAGCCCAAAACAAACAGGCCCAACGACCTTTGACCTGCTTCAGTAAGCCGATCGACACCACATTTTGCGCCCAGGGGTAACGGCTTTGATTCGCTTTGGCGGCATGATCGAAAATCGACGCGCAGCCGAAAATGTGTTGACCCACTTTGAGGTTGATAAAATCGTCCAAGCCAATCAATAAGCGGCCATCGGTCGTGGGGGACGGAATCAATCCCCACAGCGTCGTCCAAAGCCTTTCCCAGGGCAGTGTCGACGAAGCCATGAAGGTATAGAACCGCTTTTGCTTAATCTCGATCCCGAACAAAGTCTCCAAGGCCCGCCATAAATTAGACGACATCGATGAGGTAAACGGAACAATCACGGCGAGCAGCGTGTAGACAAACAAAGAAGCTCGCTCCCGTCCCAGATCAGTCTCGGAAAAATGGGCTTGGAGAGGGCGGAGAAGATCGCGTAAAATGAACATGAATGAGGCCCTTTTGTTTGTGTAATCAATGATTTAGAAACCAATATTATACTACAAAAGGCGACCTCATTCACCCATAAGCTATTGTTTTTAATGAGATTCGGCATAGCCTAACAATCAATATTAGAGCCAGCTAATGTTTAAGCTGAATATTAGCATTATCTGATATTCCTTGCCCTCAAAAAATTGGGAAACTTCAGACTGAATAGTTGCCACATACTTTATTCAAAATCTGTCATCACCATGCTGCGAGGATCACCGAATCGATGAACAAGGCACTGGCGGAACTTAAATCGAATCTGCATTCCGGGCTGAAATTAATGCTCTGGAGAAGCTGCCGATTGCAGGATTTCCATATCAACATCGATCAGGCCGTTTTATTGCTGATTCTGGCGCTGCTCGTGAATATCCTCGGTGATTACCTGACGAACTTGCCGGCCCCATATTTCAGCGTCTTCGGTTTCGCCGGCTTCGGATTCAGCCTGACCTGCCTGCTGTTCGCTTGCTATCTGATCGGCAAGATCATCGATCGGCGCGACGCACTGTTGAGCTTGCTGGTGCTGCTATACAGCTCGATGCCTCTGCTCTATCTGACATCTACGACGCTATGGCTGCTGCAACGCTATAGCGAAGTCAACTTTAGCGTCTATGCGGTAACGCTGTTGTATTATGCGTTGCTGGCCGCGCTATTAAGCCGCCCAGTCCAATTGGTAGCCCGGCCGCTGAAACGTTACGCCTGGCTGGGAATCGTGCTTTTTGCGCTGCTGTGGATCGCTCCCGCCTATTATTTCGACCGTTACGATTTTTGGTATCAGGAAGAAAGAGACAATGAAGAAGACCCCTACGCCGAATATCGCGCCTTAAACGCCGAACAAATCCTGTTTAATCAAGCGAGAATTTTGTCTAACCACCTAGGCGCCTTGCAGCCGGGCCGGAAAGGTCGCATCGATGTATTTTCTGTCAACTTCGCCGGCTATGCCTATCAAGACGTCTTCAAGAAAGAGGTGGAATACACCCAGGACCTGTTGGACCGGCGTTTTGGCGCCCGGGGTCATTCTATACGCCTGATCAATCACCTGAAAACCTATCAAAGCGTTCCGCTGGCCAGCGCCACCAATCTGGCGGCCAGCTTAAACCATATCGGCAGGCTCATGAACCGCGATGAAGACGTCCTGATCCTCTATCTAAGCAGTCACGGCTCCGAAGACCATCAATTGGCGGTCGACTTTTGGCCCTTGCCGCTGAACGATATTAATCCTGAGATGCTGAAAACGATGCTGGACGACGCGGGGATACGCTGGCGGATCATCGTCATCTCCGCCTGTTATTCCGGCGGCTTCATCGCGCCGTTACAGACGGATCATACGCTGATCGCCACCGCCGCTGCCTCCGAACGAACCTCATTCGGCTGCAGTCATGAAAACGATTTCACCTATTTCGGCGAAGCGCTAGTCAAGGATCAACTGAGATATCAGTTTTCGTTCGTCAAGGCCTTTCAGCTGGCGGCCGAGAACATAGCAAAACGGGAAATGGCCGAACAGCTGACGCCCTCCCAGCCCCAATTATTCATCGGTGCACAGATGCAGAAAAAAATTACCGAATTAACCTCCTCCATCACCGCCGACTTTTGCCGGGACTCGAACGACGGCGTCGAACCCTGCTGAGCTCAGCCGTGATAGAATGCTCCTTTGCGGACATTTTCAGATGACCGCGTTCCGTCAACAGATTAGGAAAAAACATGCTCTGGTTAAAAGCAATGCATTTGATTTTCATGGTGACCTGGTTCGCCGGTCTGTTCTATCTGCCGCGATTGTTCGTCTATCACGCCATGAGCGAGGACCAGATAAGCCATGAGCGCTTCAAGGTCATGGAGCGCAAGCTTTATTACGGCATTATGACCCCGGGTATGATCCTGACCCTGCTATTCGGCATCTGGATGTTGGTCGATTATGCCTGGGCGTTATACGGCAGTTCCGGATGGCTGCACGCAAAGCTGACCTTGTTGCTGTTGTTGGTGATTTACCATATTTTTTGTGGAAAATGGCTGTCGGATTTCAAACATGACCGTAACCGACGTTCCCATGTTTATTTCCGTTGGGTCAATGAGATACCGGTGCTGTTCCTGATCGGCATCGTCATTTTGGCGACAGTGAAACCGTTTTAACGATGTCTGAATCGGCCTTGGTCAGCTGCGAATGGCTGCGGACAAACCTGCATGCCGAATCGCGAGTCATCCTGGACGCGACCTTCTTTCTGCCCAGACAGCGGCGCGATGCGCTAGCCGAATATCGACTGGCCCATATTCCCGGCGCATCGTTTTTCGATATCGATAAGATCGCCGACCTGGACAATCCCTTGCCGCATAGCCTGCCGAGCGCCGAACGGTTCGCCGAGGCCGTTGGACAGCTGGGAATCGGCAATGACAGCGACGTCATCATTTACGACAACAATCGTTTTTTCGCCGCCGCCCGGGCCTGGTGGATGTTCCGTCTATTCGGACACGCGCGGGTCAAGGTCGTCGACGGCGGCTTGGTCCGCTGGAAGCAATTATCTTTTCCGCTGGACAGCGCCATGCCGGCGCCGAAAAACAAACACTTTAGCGCGCATTATCGCCCCGAGCTGGTCTGCGATCTGCCCCGGATGAAGCGCATCCAGCAAACGGCCGGACGGCAAATCATCGATGCCCGCTCGCCGGACAGTTTTCTGGGACGCCGGTCATTGTCCGACCCTAAGCTTCAGCCCGGTCATCTACCCGGCAGTCTCAATATCCCCTATGCCAAGCTAACGGATGACGATCAGCAAACCTTACTGCCGAACCGGCAATTGCAGGCGTTGTTTGCCGATGCCGGCGTCGAGCTAGCCAAACCGGTCGTCACCAGTTGCGGCTCGGGCGTTTCCGCGGCGGTGCTGGCATTGGCTTTATATCAAATTGGCGTCGCCGAAGTCCCGGTTTATGACGGCTCCTGGGCGGAATGGGGACGGCAAAGCGACACCCCGAAACAAAAGGCCTAAAGGTCATGGCGACGTTATTGCCGCTCCTTATCACAAATTTATTGCTGGGATTCGGTTTATTAAGCCCCGCCCATGGCGCCGAAAACCCTTTCTTGAGCGCCGGCGCCCCGGTCGCAGATGGCAAACTGGGCGCATTCAAGCAAAACGCCGGCGGGGACTGTTTCTTTCTCGCCAGCCTGTTGGCCATTGCCCAGGATTCTAAGGGCCAAGCACTGATAGAATCGGCGTTCCGCGGCAATCCACAGCAACGACGCTGGCGTATCGTTTTTCCCAATCTCCCCGAACGAGCCGCCGAGGTGAGCGAACAAGAACAACGCTCATACCGCCTGCTCGGCTCGGATAGTCATCGTTATTCCGCGCCGGTTTGGGGCGATCCCGATGTCGCGAGCCTGGAAATCGCCGCCGATAAGATCTGGAAAAAAACGATCAAGGCGGAAGGTCTTTGGGACGATGTGCCGATGAATGCCTTGTTCATGTTTTCAGGCGCTGAACAGATGCTGATCTGGAAGCGCGGCAAGGCGGCTGTCGAAAACATCGACGATATCGATAAATACCGCCGCCTGCCGGCGGGCCTGGTGAAAGAAATTCAGCCTAGCAGCCCGGCGAATGCCGAGATGATCCTGAAAAACATTATCGCTGGCGACAGGGACGGCATCAGCATGGTGCTGATCGATTATATCCGTTATCACGCCTCGGCCATTGTCGACTTGGATTTCGACTCCCGAACCTACCGCATCATTGATCCGCATAGCAGCGTTCCGGCGACATACGATTTAAACGGGCTATTAGACAGCCTGATCAACGGTCAGTACGCGGTGAATTATGTTGAGATCAGGCCTACAGTCCCATAGCTTATTTTCCTGGATTACGCTGCGCACCATCCCAGCAATTCCCAGTTTGAGTATTTATGCGGGGTTTAGGGCATGGGGTGTGTCTGTCGAGGAGCGCCGTAAACCCATCCCTGGGGGCTTGACGGCAGCATCCTTGCTGTCGACATCCTCGCCAAACACACCCCATGTCCTTTTTGAACGCCAAACTGATGGAAATTGCTGGCACCATCCCGACTACCGGCTCATGTTGAAGGCGGGCGTATTATCGGGAAATCAACCCCGTCAGCCATAAGCGCAAACGCATGCCCCATTCGCTGCTGTAACCGACCGAGGTCAGCATGATGTCGCCATCACCGTCGACAAAAAACAGCGCCGGCACGCCCTTGACGCCGTAGCGATCGGCGATCGCCCCTTGGTTATCGTTGACCACCGGCCATGTCAGCCTGCGTTCCCGTAAATAGGCTGTGACCTTGGCGTCATTGCCGGACCTGACCGCCACCGTCACTGCTGGAGCGTCCCGCAATAGCGAATCCACCGAAGCCTGCATCATCTTGCAGATGCCGCACCATTCCGCCCAGAAATAAATCATTCTAGGGCCTGCGTCCGTTTGCGGCATGGCCGTTCGGCCGGCCAGGGTCTTCTCTGCGATCGGCGGCATCCTGCCGCTTACCAGCCCACGATTGACGAAAAACTGGCCGCCGAAGATGACTCCGATCACGAACAGATAAAACAAGGTTTTCTTCAGTTTCATAACCCCAACATCAAACTGTGGCCATGCTGTTTCAGCCAATTCCTGTGCCGCCGATAATCCGGTAGATGATCCTCGACCAGTTGCCAGAAATCCTGCGAATGATTGCGATGGCGGATATGACAAAGCTCATGCACCACGACGTATTCCATCACCGCCGGCGGCGCGATGATCAGCAGCCAATTCATGTTGATATCGTCATGAATTCCGCAGCTGCCCCAACGGCTTTTCTGCGTTTTAATGCGTATAGAACGGGGATAAAGCCGGTGCCTTTGGCCGTGTTTTTCCACGTAAAGGGTCACCTCCTTTCTGGCCTGCTCCTTCATCCATTTGATCAACGCCGCGCGAATCAACTCGCTGGTTTCGCCGTCCAACTGACTGGGAAGCTGGACGCTAAAGCCCAGCTCTCGTTCAAAATCGATGCGGGTCCGGCGTACCGACGCTGGTTTGACCGACAACAGAAAATGTTGCCCCTTAAACGGCACTTTAACACCATGCCCATAGTGAGCCGGCGCCATCGATTTGATCGTTTCCCCGCGACACTGCATTTTTTTAACGGCCTCGCGCACCCAGTCTTGCTGCGCACAGACAAAGCCATGAATTTGCTGTTCCGTTACCTTGGGCGGCGCGACGACCTCGATCTTATCGCCGGTGACGACGATACGCGTTTTTTTCGCTCGTCGACTGCGGCGGATCTGATAATCAAAGGCCAAAGGCCGGCCTCGTTTTTTGGTAAATAGATGTTTCAGCATGACAGATAGGGTCCATAAGATGTGCTGACGTAGGAAGCGCACAGTCGTCGCCCAATAATGTATTTTTCGCCGTTCAGCACACGTTTTCTCAGCGTCATTGATTGATCATATGACTGGCGAGCTGCGCCAAGGACGAACGGATGCTTTCGCGCAGTGCTGCGTCCATGTTTACTTCGTCCAACGCCTTGTTCATGCACAGCATCCATTGATCGCGTTCCGCCTGACCGATGGCAAAGGGAAAGTGACGCTTCCGCAACATCGGATGGCCGTATTCCTCAATGAACAAATTTGGCCCGCCCAACCATCCGGACAAAAACTTGAATAATTTATCCTTCGCCGGCTGCAGACTCTTGCCATGCAGGGCCCGGACCTCCTGGGCCTCGCCCAAGGTATCCATGTAAAAATAAAAGCGGTCGACCAGGCTCAACACGGCCTGTTCGCCTCCGATCAATTCATAAGGTGTCTTTGTTTGTGTTGCCATTATTAGATATTTGTTTTTCCTTAATTGCTTATTTTACAGCCGCCAGCGATCCGTTTCGGATTTTTTGCCCATCGTTGCCGGAACAGCCCTTGTCTTGGAGGCGCAAACGTCTTGCTATAGGCGATACAGCTCAACTGATTCCCCTGTATCGCCTCTCCGCTTAAGGAGTCACTATTCAGTATCTTTCAGGGTTTAGGCAGTCGGTCATTGATTTCTCGGGACGCGTGAATAATTATTCTAAGGAAACATTGAATAAATCTGCATTTTGTTAAAATATCCGCAGTCAGCTTTTAAATTACTGACAAAAGAACAGAAACTCTTGTAAGATTGTCTGGTCATAATCGTTACTGTGTTTAATTGAGGAACCAAAGAACTATGAGACTGACTACCGCAAGCTCACACTCACAAGAAAGCATTTTAGCAACCAATAAAATGCTGAGAAACACTTATATGCTGTTGTCCATGACCCTGCTGTTCAGTGCGGCCATGGCAGGCATGGCCATGTACTTGAATATGCCGCATCCCGGCATGATCATAACCTTGGTCGGTTACTTCGGCCTGCTGTTTTTAACGAATAAATTCAGCAACAGCTCTCTGGGTCTGTTGTTCGTATTCGCGTTGACTGGCTTCATGGGATTGACGCTGGGCCCGATACTGAACATGTATCTGAATGCGTTCAGCAACGGCCATGAGTTGGTCATGACGGCATTGGGCGGCACCGGGGTCATTTTTCTGGGCTTGTCTGGCTATGCTCTGACCACCCGCAAGGACTTCAGCTTTATTGCCGGTTTCCTGATGGTCGGCATACTGGTCGCCTTTATCGCCGGCCTGGCCGCGATGTTGTTTTCCATTCCGGCTTTATCACTGGCGGTCTCGGCGATGTTTGTGCTGTTGATGTCGGGAATGATCCTGTTCCAAACCAGTGCGATCATCCACGGTGGAGAAACCAATTACATAATGGCGACCGTTTCGCTGTATGTATCGATCTACAACCTGTTCCTGAGTCTGCTGCAATTGCTGGCGGCTTTTGGCGGCGATGAATAAGTTCATCCCGAAAAGCGCACAAAGTCCGGTCTTGGCCGGACTTTTTTTTATCGCCCTGCTGACCGGCTGCCAGGTCGCTAAGACTCCGGATCAAGTCACGCTGAAGTTCTGGCAGGCGATGGCCGACAACGACCTCGACAGCGCCAGACTCTATGTCAGCAAGGATAGCGAGGATTTGCTGCAAGCGCCTGAAAGGAACTTGCAAGAGGCCGATTTTGCGGTCGGGCAAATCGTCATTAACGACACTCAGGCCCGCGTCGAAACCGTGGCCAGCTTTCCCGACAACACCCAGTCGTCTTTTTCCACCTTCCTGATCAAAGAAGGCGATGATTGGCGAATCGATTATCGGCGCACCCGCTACAGCTTATCCGGCAACCTGTTCAACGGCCTGTTCGACAGCCTGAAGAATATCGGCGAAAACTTGAACAAACAATTGGAACAGCAAATGCCGCAGATCGAAAAGGAAATGGAATCGTTCGGGCAGGAACTGCAAAAGCAGCTGGACAACTTGGGCAAGGAGCTGGAAAAATCATTTCCGCCACCGAAGCAAAAGCCGGACCCTTATCAGGACAGTATCTGACCCGCCCGCCAGCGTACCGAAACGTTGTTCTCACAGTGTAATTATTCAGCGTAGTTTTACTAAGAGGGAGTAGGTTATTGATTTATCGGGCTGTCTGCAACAGGACGTTGCAGTCAGAGCTTACGCCGCACAGGGAAGTGCAAGTGCCGCGTGAAGCAGGATGCTGTTAGCTGCCATGGATGTATTCACCCAGCACCTAAATACCCTAGGTTATTGGCTATGATTAATAATCTTCGTTAATTTAGGTGCTGGGTGAACGCGTCCCGAGAAATCAATGACCTACTGCCTAAAACCCGAAAGATACTGAATAGTTACCTCACAGTTTAGCGGGCGTGCAGCCTGATCAGTAGATCGGCCTCGTCTCGGCTTAAACCGCATTCCCTGACCAGCTCTTCGGCGCTGGCGCCCTGATGTATTTTGTCGATGGCGACTTGATAGGGCGGCAATTCAGCTTGCTGATCCCGAGTCGCGTTTCCATCATCATAAGCCGCGATCTTCGCCGCCATCGCCTTCAATTGCTCATCGGCCCCCTGCACGCGGCTATCGACCGCGACCGCCGCCGAACAAATGCCGGCAATGTCCTCGCTGTTACGACTGACCTTGTGCTCCAGTTCGAGCAAACGCCGTCTCAGTTTTCTGTGCTCATATAACAACCAAAGCACAGCGGCAAGCACAGCCATCAATAAGGCTACCAAACTAGCCAGCAGAATTTCGTTCATTAAACCCTTTCATCGATGTGCTGTAGCGGCTCATCGCCGCCTTGTTCGCCGCTGTCATCATCTCGCCGTGGTTGTTGCTGTTCATCCTGGCGTCGTTTGTCATCACGTTCGATACGATGCGGCCTGATCGGCGGATGGGTAGGAGTTATCGGAGTTATTTCAGCCATAATGCCCTCACTTTACCATACTGTCTGTCACGACAACGACGCATAACCGGCTTGCAGCAATGCCCAGAGCGTTTTAACGGTATTTAACCTGATACCGGCTTAACCCTTTGCAAGATATGTTTCTTTGTAACTATTCAGCTTGATACTGAGAAAATATTTCTTTTACTGTAACTACTCACCCCCATTCGTAGGGTGGATAAGCGGAGCGCATCCCCCCGGATCGGCATCTTTGGTGGATGCGCCCTTCAGGCTTATCCACCCTACATGCTGACCGCCATGGATGGTGGAAATGCCGATTTTGCCATAATGCCATGGATGGCATGTAGTAGAGCAATGCAGGAGCAATTGCCGATAACGCCATGGAGGGCGTGTATTAGAGCAATGCAGGAGCAATTGCCGAGGAGCAAAAATCGGCCCTGCCGCGTTCGATAAGTGGGGCGAGCATTTTTATACTGAATAGTTACGTTGTTACGTTTCTTTTATCCCGAACTGAGGTTAAAACATATCTAGCTCCGCTTTTTCGTCGTCGCTGAGAAATTTGTTTAAATCAACCAAGATCAGCAGTTCGTCATCGCGACTGGTCACGCCCTGGATATATTTCGAGCTTTCTTCATTGCCGACATTCGGCGCCGTTTCAATATCCGAGGCCCTGAGTTCGACCACCTCGGCAACGCTGTCGACCAGGATGCCGATAATATGATCTTCGGTTTCGATAATGACGACCCTAGAGGCATCATCGGCTTCCTGACAAGGCAAGCCAAAGCGATTACGGGTATCGATCACGGTGACGACATTACCGCGTAAGTTGATAATACCTAAGACATAGGAAGGCGCACCAGGCACCGGCGCAATTTCGCTGATTCTCAGCACTTCCTGAACCTGCATCACGTTGATGCCGTATTTTTCATCGCCCAGACAAAAGGTCACCCACTGCATGACCGGATCGTTTTGCTTATCTTCTTCACTCATGTTTGCTGTTATCCAATTATTGTTCTTCGCGAGTGGCTCGGCGCATAACCGAACGACTGACACTCTTTCAAATCATGAAATCGCAATCCAGCCGCCATCCGTTATCAGCGCGGCTTCCGATGCGGCACCAATTGCTGTACATCGATCACCGCGGTTAATTCTTCGATCACGGTCCCGATCAGCCACGGTCTTTTTTTCCGCAACGTACGCCATCTGACTTTTTCCGGCTCCAACTTGCTGATCGACAAGACTTCGTCACAAGCCAGGCCCCAGCGTCCGTCTTGGGTAATCAAAATACTCTTGAAAGGGTCTTGTTTCAGGTCACGCTGCCCCCCCCGGCTCTTGCCATAGACCAGCTGTCCGGTATCCAGCACCCCGACGCGCTTATCCTGATCATCCAGCAAGCCTATAAACCAGGAAGGCTGGCCCGGTATTTTAGTCGGTTGCCGGGTGATGGTGATCGTTCTGAGCAGCTCGGTCAAGGGCGCGGCCAAGATTAGCTGATCCACTTTAAAAAACAAGGCCTGAAATTCATGTCGGGACCATTCCGGCATCAGCGATAAGGGCTGCCGCTTTATGACCGCCGGAGCATTGACGATCGCCGACGACTCGACGTCGATGTCTGGCATTTTCGGCGCTTGCTCAAGCGGCGGCGGTGCTAGCGGCTCCGTTGCCTGTTGCCGCGCGGGCTCTAACTGCGCTTCCGCGTTATCCAGCGCTGACGCCGCGTCGTCGCTCGGGATCTCATCGAGCAGTGTCTTTAGATAGCTGTCGAGCGCCAGTTCCTGATGAACAAGCTGATGAGGGGATTTATCATGGGCCATTAAGACATTGCCATTTTTTTGTCATGCTGCTGATTGTCCAGCAATAATAATTCCAATAAATCGGCATAGGCCTCGACCGCTTTCGATTCCTTGACGAACAAGGACAGCGGCGTCGCCGCCTGGCTGGCTTCGCGGACCTTGGTATCGACCGGAATAAATGATTTCCAAACATGATCCGGGTATTTCATGCGCAGTGAACTCAAACTTTCCCGCGCGGCCCGTGTCCTTTTATCAAACATCGTCGGCACGATGGTGTAATGTGGGGGTATTTTACGCGAATTAAACACCATGCCAATAGTATGCAACATACGATCTAATCCCTTCAGGGCCAGATATTCCGACAACACCGGAATGACCAGATGATCGCAGGCCGCCAATGCATTGATCATCAGCACGCCCAGCATCGGCGGGCTGTCGATAATCACATAATCATAGCGATTAGCGACCTTTTTCAAGGCCGAGGAAATCACCAGCCCCATGCCGCCCATTGAAGCCACCTGGCGATCGAGCGTCGCGATAGCGGTCGAGGCCGGCAACACCGAAATGCCGTCGAACTCGGTTTTGACGATATAAGGTTCCGGCCCGCTGTTTTTTTTCTTCAGGCTGGCGTCATGAAACAAGTTATAGACGCTGGCTTGCATTTCATCGGGATTCATTTTGAAATAACTGGTCAAAGAACCATGAGGATCGAGATCCACCAACAGGGTGTTAAAGCCCCAGGACGATAATAGACCGCCCAAGGTCACCACCGTCGTGGTTTTGCCGACGCCGCCTTTCTGATTAGATACGGACCATACTTTCATAATAAACCCGGGTTAAGGCAAGGCGCGTTCGCTGACCGAACCTTCGCTTGCCCGCTCGAAATTCAATGCCTTGGCTCTTTCATCGTCACTCATGCCATAGCGAGCAAAGGCTTGAGACATCAACACCACTTCCACTCTACGATTTTTGAAACGCCCCTTGCTGGTATTGTTATCGGCAATCGGATGAAATTCTCCATAGCCGACCGCCGATAAGCGTGACGGCGGAATATCGCTATCGATTAATGCCCTGACCACGCTTGTGGCGCGCGCAGCCGATAAATCCCAGTTGGACGGAAACTCCACCGTATCGATGGGCACATTATCGGTATGCCCCTCTATATGAACCACATTCGGCAGCCGTCTGATCACTACAGCGACTTTTTTCAGCACTGGAATGGCCTTGCGCGACAATTCCGCTTCGCCGCTGGAAAACAGCAATTCGCTGTTCATTTCCAGTTCGATCCAGAAATCATGCCTTTTCACCGCCACTAATTCGTCTTCGATATAGGGCGCCAGCACATCCTCCAGGTTTTCCGAAACCTGTTTCAGCTGCCTTCTTTCCTGCAAGATCTCTTCACTCAACTGCTGGCGCTTGATGTCTTCCTCGGTCGTTGGATGGTCGAGGACTATCGGCTGCATGACGGTGGGAGGATTGCCCATCTGAATCGGGTTGTCGCTGCCCTGCTGCCTTTGTTGACGATGAAAAACCTGATCCAGCGCCGAGCTAAGGCTTTGATATTTTTTGTTATTGACCGAAGAAATCGAATACATCACGACAAAAAAAGCGAACAGCAAGGTAATGAAATCGGCATAGGAAACCAACCAACGGTCATGATTTTGCGGTTCTTCAACAACCCTTTTTCTGCGTCTAGCCATCGTTAGCTCCCGTTAATCCAGCAAATATCCGGACAGCTTCAGCTCGATATTCCTGGGATTTTCGCCTTCGGCAATGGCGCTGATGCCTTCCATCATCATTTCCTGGGCCTGGGAAATCATCAACACTTGAGCCTTTAACTTATTAGCGATCGGCAAGAACAATAAATTGGCCAGCCCCACGCCATAAATCGTCGCGACAAATGCAGTGGCGATGCCCGCCCCCAACAGCTCCGGATTGGCAAGGTTCTGCATCACATGAATCAGTCCGATAACCGCACCGATAATGCCGATCGTCGGCGAATAGCCGCCCATCGCGTGATAAACATTAGCGGCCTGCAGATCCATCTGCTCGCGAGTCGTGATTTCAACTTCCAGACAATCGCGTATCGCTTCCGGTTCGTTACCGTCGACCAACAATTGCAGGCCCTTGCGGGCAAAGGCGTCTTGTTCCACCTCGATGACCCCTTCCAGGCCCAACAAGCCTTCTTTCCTGGCCAACGCGCTCCAATCGACTATTTTAATAATTTGCCGGCGCAAAGGAATTTTTTGCGGACTGACCACCCAGCGCGATATTTTGACGCTTTGCCAGACGACTCTGGGAGGAAAATGCAGCAAGGTTGCCCCCAAAGTGCCGCCGAGCACGATGATCAGTGCATGCACATTCAATAAAAAGTCAAAGTCGCCGCCGCCCAACGAATTACCGGCAATGATCGCGGAAAAACCAATCAAAACGCCAATAATGCTCAGAATATCCATCAGCTTAATTTGTCAAATTGCTGGGCGATTTCGTCAAGGCTATAGATATGATTCGCCAATTGGGCATCGGCTATCGCCTTGGGCATGCCATAAATGGTGCTGCTGGCCTCGTCCTGGGCCCAAATCTCGGCGCCGCGTTGTTTTAGCAAGCTAGCGCCTTGCTGGCCATCAGAACCCATGCCGGTTAGAACCACCGCCAACACCTGACCGGATGCCTGGCGGGCGACCGAGGAGAAGGTGATGTCGGCGCAGGGACTATAAATTTCTCCCAGAGCCTTAGGCCGCAGACTGACTATCTGTTTGCCATATTGGTTTTTCAGCTCCATCTGCATGCCCCCCGGTCCCAGCAACGCCAGCCCCGGCTGCAATATGTCGCCTTGTTCGGCCTGTTTTACTCGAATATTGCATAGATCATTCAGGCGCTCGGCAAAACTCTTGGTGAAGTTCTGCGGCATATGCTGAATCAGTAAAATGGGAATGGAACAGCTCTTCGGTATCCGAGCCAAAACTTTTTGTATCGCCACCGGCCCCCCGGTCGAGGCCGCGATCAACAACAAATCACGCCGGGGCTTGCGGCCGCCGGCCATGCGCTGAACCGGCGCAGCCGCCTGCTTCACCTGAGCCTGACTGACCTGTCTCCTGATTTTTGACGCCTGCTGGGCGACCACCCGGACACGCCTTCTCAACAGCCTCTTGGCCATTTCCCGATTGCCGTCGATATCGTCCAGCTGTTTCGGCAGAAAATCAATGGCGCCGGCATTCAGCGCATCCAGCGTGGCCTTGGCGCCGACTTGAGTCGAGGCGGAAAACATCAGGATCGGCGCAGGACAATCGCTCATGATTTTCTTGACTGCGGTGATGCCGTCCATCAACGGCATTTCCACATCCATCGTGATCACATCCGGCTTCAGTTGGGCGGCCAATTTGACGGCCTCCCGGCCATTTCCGGCGACCCCGACAACCGTGTATTCCTGATCTTCCTCCAGGATTTGCTGTATTCTTTTGCAGATAAACCTGGAATCATCAACAATCAGCACCCTAATAGTCATAATCTAACCGCCATCGCTAAGGAACGAGTATGAAATAACTTTTCCAAATGTCGGAAGAGGAATCGGTGGCTCGATTGACAGGTGTCGGCGGCATGGCAGATTTTTTCCTCCTGCAAAATCTGCATTTCCACCATCCCTGGCGGGCAGATAGCCGCCGTCAAGCCTACGCCGCACAAGGACGTATAAGTGCTGCGGTAAGCAGGAGCTGTTAGCTGCCACGGATGTATTCACGGCGTCCTGTCAAGCGAGTTACCGAACCTCCACAAAGCCTACTGTTTCGGGAAGTTATTTTGTGCATATTCCTAACCGGCATAGCGATTCATTAGTCCCGGCACATCGAGGATCAATGCAATCTTGCCATCACCGGTAATGGTCGCTCCCGCCAGGCCTTCCAAGCCTTGCAACTGTGCCCCCAAGGGCTTGATCACGACTTCCTCCTGTCCGATCAATTGGTCCACGACGAAGCCAACCTGCCGACCGCCTGCATTGACGACCACCACATGACTCATCGTCTGTTTGTTAACCTCGTAGCCGGGCTCATGAACCAGCCATTCCCCCAAATAAAACAACGGCAGCGCTCTTTCCCTGACGATTACCACCGGCTGCCCGTCGACGACATTGGTTTTGCGCAAGTCCAAATCCAGTATCTCCACGACACTGGCCAGCGGCAAGGCAAAAGCCTGATCGCCCAGTTTGGTCATCAGCGTCGGCATGATAGCCAACGTCAACGGCACCTTGATGACGATGGTGCTGCCGACGCCTTCCTCGGAGTCAATTTCCACGACGCCATTCATTTGAGAAATACGCGTTTTAACCACATCCATGCCGACCCCGCGTCCCGAAACATCGGAGATTTCGGTTTTGGTGGAAAAACCCGGTAGAAAAATCAAGTTATAGCATTCCTTGTCATCGAGTCTGGCGGCAGTCTCCGCATCCATCAAGCCTTTTTCGATGACTTTTGCCCTCAATGCATCGGCATTCATGCCCTTGCCGTCATCCTGAATCGACAACAGGATATGATCCCCTTCTTGGGATGCGGTCAGAATCACCAAACCTTCCCTGGATTTGCCGGCCGCTTGCCGCTGTTCGGGCAATTCTATGCCGTGATCGACAGCGTTGCGCACCAGATGCACCAACGGGTCGGCCAGGGCTTCGACCAGATTCTTATCGAGATCGGTTTCCTCCCCGACCAGCTCCAGACGGATTTCCTTATTCAGACTTCTGGCCAAGTCCCTGACCACGCGGGGAAAACGGCCGAACACCTTCTTAATCGGCTGCATCCGGGTCTTCATCACGGCCAGCTGCAAATCGGCCGTCACCACATCGAGATTAGAAACGGCCTTGGAGAATTGCTCCCCGGTCTCTTCATTCGCTTTCAGCGTTTGAAAACGGTTGCGCACCAGAACCAGTTCCCCCACCATGTTCATGATTTCATCCAATACATGGGTGTCGACTCGAACGGTAGATTCCCCTTGCGCAGGCGAGGCTTTGTGATTTTTTTTCGCGTCCTTAGCGGTAGAGGCGTTGACCGGTTTTGCCGCCGCTGTGACCGGTTCGACTTTTTTCGGCGTTGGCTCGGAGGACGCTTGCGGCTTTGTGATTTTTGTTTCGTTAACCGCAATTTCCGGTTCGGCGACTGATGGAACGTTGGTTTTGAGGTTTTCGCCGCTGAATTTACCCTTGCCATGCAGTTCATCCAACAGCTGCTCGAACTCTTCCTCGGTAATATCGCCGGAATCGCCGGTCTTCGCAGTCACAGCCTCGTTTTCCGTTTGTTGTTGCGCCGATACGACGTTTTCTCCGGAGAACCGGCCCTTGCCGTGCAGTTCGTCTAACAGCTGCTCGAACTCTTCTTCGCTGATTTCGTCCGCGGCCGGCTGCTCGGCGGGGGCGCTGTTCGATTGAGGCGTTGGCGAACCGCCCTTGCCATGCAAGCTGTCTAAAAGCTGTTCAAATTCTTCTTCGCTAATCTCATCATCGGAAGCCTGGGCGCCGCCCTCTTCGCCGCTGTCCAGCATCGCCTCAAATTCCTGCTCGACGATATCGGTCACCGCTGCCGGCTCGACAATAGGGGCCGGCTCCACGCTGACTACATCGCCGCCCGGAAAGGGCTCTGCTTCCTCGGCCGCGGTATAGCTCCGCAGACGTTGCAACAGCGCCTGATTGGCCGGCTCAGGTTGGTTGCCGGCGCGCACTTGGTCAAACATTTCATTGACGACGTCGACAACCTGCAGGATGACATCCATTAAGTCGGCGGAAACTTGACGATCGCCCTGCCTGAGCACATTGAAGACGTCCTCAGCGCTGTGGCAGACATCGACCAGCGCATTGATCGCCAGAAAACCTGCGCCCCCCTTGACGGTATGGAACCCTCTGAAAATGGCGTTCAATAAGTCCAGGTCATCCGGTGATTGCTCTAGCTCGACCAGCTGTTCACCCAACGACTCGAGTATCTCTCCGGCCTCCACCAGGAAGTCTTGTAAAATTTCGTCATCCAGATCAATCGACATGATGTTCCCTTAGAATCCTAAACTGGACAACAAATCGTCCACATCGTCCTGATTGTTTGCCACATCGCCGACCTTGTCATCGACGCCTGGCACGACCGGGCCAGGCAGCTGTGACTCTTCCACCGCCTCTTCCTGTTTCACCCGGCCGCCGGAAATGCGGATCAGCTCCACCATACTGGCTTCAAGTTCTTGCACCAGGTCGATGACCCTGCGGATAATCTGGCCGGTGATGTCCTGAAAACCCTGCGCCATTAAAATATCATTGAGCCCGGATTGAACGTCATGCAAGGATTTCTCCGAAGTCCTAAAATGCAAGGCGATCTCCCGACTCATCGCCTTGAATTCTTGATAGGGCATTTCTCGGTCCAGAAAACGCTCCCATTTTCCGGCCAGCGCCGAGGCCTGCTCGTTCAATCGTTCGGATACCGGCAATAAAGCCTCGACGGCATTCAGGGTCTGATTAGCGGCCTGTTCGGTCATGTTGATGACATAATGCAAACGCTCCTTAGCATCCGGTATATCTTTTTCCGTCATCGCCGCGATTCTTGAATCCACCGCAAAACCAGTCATCGTGTCATGCAATTGACGGGTCAGACGGCCGACTTCCTTGAATAACTGAGTTTCCCGCAGGCCGGCAATTTCATCCAGCAAGCTATCGGCGCTTGCTTCGTCGCCTTGCTCCAAGGCGGTCACTAAATCTCTGGCCAACGCTAGGCGAGTCTCATGAGTCATCAATATTCTCCTTTTCCGCGCTAACCATCGATTCGTTCAAAGATTTTTTCGATTTTTTCCTTCAATGTCGCTGCGGTAAACGGCTTGATCACATAACCGTTAACGCCGGCCTGCGCCGCCAGTATGATCTGTTCCCGCTTCGCTTCGGCCGTGACCATCAGCACCGGCAGATTGGCTAAATTCGGATTGGCGCGAACGGCCTTTAATAAATCGATACCGGTCATGCCCGGCATATTCCAGTCCGTTACCAAGAAATCTATGCCGCCTTTTTCTAAGATAGGCAAAGCCGTTTTACCATCGTCTGCTTCAACGGTGTTGGTAAAACCGAGATCTCTCAATAGATTTTTGACAATACGCCGCATCGTTGAAAAATCGTCAACGATGAGAATTTTCATATTTTTATCCAAGGATAAACTCCAAGCTACTCTCTATAATCATTAATCAATTAATCGACATCAACCGCGATAACTTGAACGGTTTCTAAACAAACGCCGTAAATGCTTAGCTGAACGGCCATTCATGTCGCGGGAACCATATTCACGGTGATTTTCAGAACAGGAGTCGGCGGTTGATTGAGCAGACCGACTGCAACAGGCGGATTTTTGCATTGCTCTCGGACTTATGGCATCGCATTCTGAACAATCCATGACCTGCTGCTGTTTCAGGTAACCTGTGGTTTATATAACCATTTAATAAACATCTTGTTTATTATCATTCCCCTGCACCCAATCTGCAAGCCTGGCGCGCAGCCGCAGCATGGCCTGACTGCAAATCTGGCTGACCCGGGATTCGCTGACCTCAAGCACCTGACCGATTTCTCGCAAATTCAGCTCTTCGTCGTAATACAGCGAGACCACCAAACGCTCTCTCTCCGGTAATTTCTTAATCGCATCGGCCAATGCCTGATGAAAATTTTCCTGGAGCAAATGATCCACCGGCTGCATGTCCGACAATTGCGCCTCTTGCAGAAAGGCATCGCCGGAATCGCCCAATTCTTCGACGCTGAAAGTCTTACAACCGACACTGTCTTGCAAGATCTGTCGGTATTCTTCCGGCGAAATCCCTAAGTGCTCGGCGACGTCACTTTCTCGGGCGTCATGTCCCAGTTTGTTTTCAACGTCATGGATCGCCTCGGCCACCATGCGCGCCTTTTTATGCACGGAGCGCGGCGTCCAATCGGAGCGTCTAACTTCGTCCAACATCGCGCCGCGTATGCGGATGCCCGCATAGGTGTCGAAACTGGCGCCCTGTGAAGCGTCATAGTTTTTCATCGCCTCCAACAAACCCAGCATACCGGCCTGAATCAAATCGTCGACCAGTACCGTATCGGGCAGCCTGCCGAGCAGATGGTAGGCAATGCGCTTGACTAATGGCGCATGTTGCAACACCCTGTCCTGGGTGTCGCCGGTCTGCACCGAAGCATACATAGCCGCTCCATTCATGCAACGTCCTCTTCCGATGCGTATTGAATCATGCGTTCGACAAAAAATTCCAGGTAACCGCCACTGCGGGTTCTGACCGGCCATTGATCGACTCTACGCGCCAGATTTTTGAACGCCAATGCCGCCTTGCTCTGCGGAAAGACATCGACCACCGGACTCTGCTTTTGCACCGATTTACGCAAATAATCATCCATAGGAATCGCACCAACAAACTGCAAATTCACATCCAGATAACGGTCGGTCACCTTCGTCAGCTTCGTGAACAAGTTTTGTCCGTGCTGAAAAGACTGCACCATATTGGTGATCACATGAAAATTATTCAGGCCATAGTCGCGATTCAGCAGTTTAATATAGGCATAAGCATCGGTCAGCGAAGTCGGCTCGTCACAAACGACGACGATGATTTCCTGACAGGCCCTGGCGAAGTTAACGACGCTGGCGGAGATGCCGGCCGCGGTATCGACAATCAACACATCCAACTCTTTATCGATTTCGCTGAATGCGCGAATCACGCCGGCTTGCTCTATCGTCGACAATTCCGACATGTGCTGAATGCCGGACGCCCCCGGAATCACCCGCAGCCCCCCCGGGGCCGTCAACATGATCTCATTCAACGTTTTTTCGCCTTTCAACACATGCGATAGATTAAATTTTGGCGACAATCCCAGCAGGATATCGACATTGGCCAAGCCCATATCGGCATCCAACAAAGCCACGCGCCGCCCCATCTTGGCCAGCGCCACACCCATGTTGACCGATAAGTTGGTTTTACCTACGCCACCTTTACCACTGGTGACGGCAATAACACGCACCGGTTTCATCATACTCATTTTTCTAATTCCAGCTGCCTGATCGAGGGACCTAAACATAACCTTCGGCGCCCCAATCATCATAACTCAATTCATTAGTATAGTCGTTTTCCTGCTCTATCCCAGCAACACAATGACCAATTAATGATTCCGCTTCCGGGATATGAATATCTTCGGGAACCTGCTGCCCGTCAGTTAAAAATGACAACGGCAGTTGATATTCGATGATAGCCGATATTGCCGATCCCTGCGCGACTGATTCATCCAACTTGGTCAATATGCCGGCTTGAGGCTGATATTGTTGAAACGCTTCGATGGTTTCACTGAGGGCCTTATACTGGGTTGCCGCCGACATCACCAAATAGGTTTTGATCGGCATATCATCGTACTGCAGGGTCTTGATCTGCTCGGCCAAACGCATATCGCGTTGACTCATGCCGGCCGTATCGATCAAGATTAGTCGTTTGTCGGCGAAACTTTGGATATGACGACGGAGTTCTTCGGCGTTGTTGGCCACCCTGACCGGCACATCGAGAATCCGACCATAGGTATTCAATTGTTCGTGGGCCCCGATCCGATAATTGTCGGTCGTGATCAACGCCACTTGCCGGGGGCCGTGCTTGAGAATGAACTGAGCCGCGATCTTGGCGATGGTCGTCGTTTTCCCGACCCCTGTCGGCCCTACCAAGGCCGCGACACCGCCCTGTTCAAGCAGTTGATCGTCGGCGATAGGCGTAATCCTGGCCAGCATCTCCTGGGCCTTTTCCAAGGCCAAGCCGGTCTCTTTATGACTGCCCAGGCGATTGGCGATTTTTGCCGACAACTTCCTGGAAAACCCCATGTCCGCCAAATGTCGCAATAATTCCAGGCGGACAGGCTGTCCCGGCTGTTCGACCGGCCCGTTCAATGCCTCTAGCTTGGCGTCGATCAACGACGTTAAGCCGCTTATTTGTTTGCGCATCTCGCCACGCACCTCCTGCATGATCTGTTCGACCGATATTTCAGGTCGTGGCGCTGTCACCGATGCCTGCCGAGGCTGTGGGTCTGGCCGGCTAATTTCCGCTTTGTTCGCCTTAACCTGGCGTTGATCGGAAGCTTTTTGACTTTGCTGACGACTCGCCACCTGCATTTTTTCCGCATAACCCAAGTACTGATCCATGTTACGACGAATCGGGCTTTCCGGTATAGTTCCGTCAGGCCTTTTCTTTCTACTGCTGCTAATGACATGCAGCGGCTTGTCAGAGTTATCGAAGCTGGCGAACCCGGCCGATTTCCGCTCCACGCCAGCATTGCTTTCCGTCGTCTGTTTTTTCAATCGATTATGTATCACCTGCTCGTCGAAGTCCCTGGCGGCCACGATTTCCACACCACCATCCACCGAACGGTTGGACATA
Organism: Methylomarinum sp. Ch1-1; assembly: GCF_030717995.2. Lineage (NCBI taxonomy): Bacteria > Pseudomonadati > Pseudomonadota > Gammaproteobacteria > Methylococcales > Methylococcaceae > Methylomarinum > Methylomarinum roseum. The sequence goes on from NZ_CP157743.1 coordinate 4,364,341, forward strand.
ATGACGGCATCGGCGCCCAGTTCTTCCTTGACCATTTTCATCGCCTTGCGAATATCGGGAGCAAAAAAACGTTTAATCTTCATCGCGCGTCCTCATCACTATTATGCACGCTGTCCGACAGTCGAAATCACCTTGATCTGCCGATCCTCGGGGATTTCGTTATATGCCAGCACATGTAATCCGGAAATTGAATGACGAACGAAGCGGGCCAGCCAGGGACGCACGAAAGAGGACACCAACAATACCGGCGTCATGCCTTCCATTTCCATTTTTTGTGCGCTTTCTTCCAGTGATTTGTGCATTTGTTCCGCCAATCCCGGCTCCAATCCGGCCCCGCCTTCGCTCGCCGTCTGCAAAGATTGCTGCAATATCCGTTCCAACTCCGGATCGAGCGTGATGACCGCGACTTCCTGATGTACCCCATTGATTTCGTGAATAATTGAGCGTCCCAAGGCGGACCGAACCGACGAGGTCAGGATGTCCGGATCTTGACTCTTGCCCCCGTATTCCGCCAAAGTTTCGGCGATCGTCCGCATGTCTCGAATCGAAACGCGTTCCTGCAGCAGATTTTGCAGAACCTTGACGACAATGCCCAGCGGCAGCGTTTTCGGCACCAGATCTTCAACCAGTTTAGGCGCCTGTTTGGCCAGATTGTCGAGAATTTGCTGCGCTTCCTCGTAACCGAACAATTCATGGGCGTTGGACTGCAGAATATGGCTCAGATGGGTGGCCACGACCGTGCCGGGATCAACCACGGTATAGCCCAGCGTTTGCGCATGATCTCTCTGCGACGGCTCGATCCATACCGCATCGAGGCCAAACGCGGGATCCTGGCATGGCGTGCCTTGCAAACTGCCGAACACCCTGCCCGGATTAATCGCCATTTCCAAATCCGGCATGATATCGGCCTGCCCGGTCGTCACCCCCATCAGGGAAATGCGGTATTCGGTCGGCGATAAATCGAGGTTATCGCGTATATGCACCGACGGAATCAGAAAACCCAGTTCCTGCGACAATTTCTTGCGCACGCCCTTGATACGGGTCATCAACTGCCCGCCCTGGTTTTTGTCGACCAGCGGAATCAAGCGATAGCCGACTTCCAATCCGATCATATCGACCGGCATCACGTCATCCCAGCCCAACTCCTTGATTTCGGTTTTCGCCTGCTGCGGCGCGGTCGCGACCCGTTCCAACGCCAGGCTTTCTTCCTGTTTATGTCGCTTATCGATCAGATAGGCGGCGCCGACCAGGGCCGCAGAAAGCAGGATGAACACCGCATTCGGCATGCCCGGTATGATGCCCAATAAACCCATCACCGCCGCGGTAATCAACAGCGTCTTAGGGTCATTGAATAATTGCGACGACACCTGCTTGCCGATATCTTCGGTGCTGCCCCTAACCCGGGTCACGACGATCGCCGAGGCCGACGACAATAACAACGAGGGAATTTGCGCCACCAGCCCGTCGCCGATCGTCAGCAGCACATAGACTTCACCGGCGTCGGCAAAGCTCATGTCATGCTGTCCGACGCCGATCGCCAGCCCGCCGATGATGTTGACGAATAAAATGATAATGCCGGCCACCGCATCGCCGCGGACAAATTTACTGGCACCATCCATAGAGCCGTAAAAATCCGCTTCCGCGGCGATTTCCTCGCGCCGTTCCCGGGCCTCCTCCTGGTTGATCAGACCGGAATTCAAATCGGCATCGATGGCCATCTGTTTACCGGGCATCGCATCTAGCGTGAAGCGGGCTCCGACTTCGGCGACCCGACCGGCACCCTTGGTGACGACGACGAAGTTGATCACCACCAGGATCGCGAACACCACCAAACCGACCGCAAAGTTGCCGCCGATGACGAAGGAGCCGAACGCTTCGATGACCTTGCCCGCGGCATCTCCGCCTTCATGACCTTCCAACAACACGATCCGGGTCGAGGCGACATTCAGGGCCAGACGCAACAGCGTCGCCACCAGGATGACGGTGGGAAACACCGCGAATTCCAGCGGCTTCATGGTATAAACGACCACCAACAAGATAATCAGCGAAAAAGCGATATTGAAGGTGAAGAATAGATCCAATAAAAACGGCGGCAACGGCAGCACCACCATCGCCAAGATCATCAATATCATCAATGGAGCGCCAAGCCCCATACCGGATATCGTCCGGCCTGCATGCGCTATTTTCTGTAAATCCATAACCGTTTAAGACTGTCTAAATTCATCGGGCACCGGCACGTCGGCGGGCGGGTAAGGTTTTTCCCAGCCGTTTTCGGAGGCCGCCTTTAACTGAAAAACATAGGCCAAGACCTGGGCGACAGCCAAAAAAAGACCTTGCGGAATTTCCTCGTTCAAATCGGTGGAATAATACAAGGCCCTGGCCAGCGGCGGTGCGGCCACCAACGGCACATCGGCCGCCAACGCCGCGTTACGGATTTGCGCGGCGATCAGGTCGACGCCCTTGGCGACCAATACCGGGGCGCCGCTGCCGTTTTGATCATATTTCAACGCGACGGCAAAGTGACTGGGATTGGTCACGATCACATCGGCCTTCGGCACCTCGTCCATCATGCGACGCTGGGAAATTTCCATCTGCATGCGCCGGACCCGCCCCTTGACCTCGGGACTGCCTTCCGATTCCTTGTTTTCGTCCTTCACTTCCTGCTTGGTCATCTTCAGCTGGCGCTTGTTATTCCATAACTGATAAGGCACATCGACCAGCACCACCAATAACAACGCCGAACTCAGGATCAACAGGCAACGAACGATAATGTCGGCGGAACGATAAATGGCTCGGTCCACCGGCAAATTATTCATCGCGACCAGTTCATCTCGATATACATTGAACAAGGCGCCGGCGACGATGAATACCAACGTGACTTTGAGCAGGGCCTTCAACAGTTCGACCAACCCCTGAATGCCGAAGATTTTCTTCAGCCCCTTCAACGGATTGAATTTCGACAGCTTCGGTTGCATGGCCTCGCCGCTGAAATTCCAGCCGCCCATCAACATCGGCGTGATCAGCGCCGCCACCGCCAGCACCAACGCGAAGGGCGCAATCAACAGAATGCCATCGCTCATGCTGCGGCCGAAGTGACTGAGCGGACTGCTCGGGTCGAAAATAACTTCCCGGGACAAGCGAAACTGTCGCTTCATGATCTCAGCCAGACCGCGAGCCATATAGCCGCCCATGAAAATGAACAGCACCGAACTCGTGATCAACGAGACAAAGGTGTCCAACTCCTTGGAACGGGGGACTTGGCCTTTTTTACGCGCGTCTTCAAGACGCTTACTGGTGGGCTCTTCGCTTTTGTCTTGCCCTGAATCTTCAGCCATTTATAACCTCAGTAAGTCGCTGACCAGGGTAAAGCCGTCATGCAAAATCGTGGCGAAACCTTCCAACATGTCCGCCAAGGTAACCCAGATCAGCACCATGCCCAGCATGATGGTAATCGGAAAACCGACCCCGAAAATCTGTAACTGGGGCGCCGCCCTTGAGGCCACGCCAAAACTGATATGGACAAACAATATCGTCACCATGACCGGCAACGCCAATAAAACGCCGCCGGCGAAAATTTGACTGCTCCAGGCAATCAAGCGCCATAAATCCGACTTTTGCAAACCGATTTCCGCCACCGGCAACGTGGTGAAACTCTGCGCAAGCATTTCGATCAACAACAGATGACCGTTTACCGCCAGAAATAACAGGCTGGCCGAAATCACAAAAATCTGCGCCACGACCGGCACCTGTATGCCGGTGGCGGGATCGACCAGAGAGGCAAACCCCAGCCCCATGCTGTAAGCGATCGACTGTCCCGCCACCAGCATCACCGAAAACACCATTTGCAGAATAAATCCAGCGCTGACGCCCAAGGCCATTTGCTGTATCGCCACGACGAAGCCTTGATAACTGAACAATTCGATAGCCGGCATCGGCGGCAACACCGGCACAATCACGCCGGTAATCAGCAACGACGCCATCACCCGGATTCTGGCCGGCAGCGCTTGTACGCTGAGCACCGGGGCGACCAAGAACATCGAGCTGATGCGAAAGAAGGGCCAAATAAACGAGGCCAGCAAGCCCAGCAGTTGATCCTCGCTGAAGTTCATCCTATCAGGCTGGGAATTTCTCTGACCAAGCCCTGAAAATAGTCGATCAGCATTTGCAGCATGCCGGGGCCGGCAATCATCAAGACAATAATGATCGTCGCCAGCTTGGGAATGAAAGTCAAGGTTTGTTCCTGAATCGAGGTTGCGGCCTGAAACATCGACACCAGCAGCCCCACCGCCAGCGACGACAACAGTATCGGACCGATGATTTTCACCGCCACCCAGACCGTTTCCTGGGCGATGACAGAAATGGTCTCCGGCGTCATGCTTCCCCCTTAAATATAAAAACTGGCGGCCAGCATTTCCAGCACCAAAGACCAACCGTCGGCCAACACGAACAGCATGATTTTAAACGGCAACGACACGATCATCGGCGACAACATCATCATCCCCATCGACATCAACACGCTGGCGACGACCAGGTCTATGACCAGAAACGGCAGAAAAATCAGGAAGCCGATCTGAAAAGCCGTTTTCAATTCGCTGGTGACGAAAGCCGGCAGCAACAGCGAAAACGGCACATCGGCGATCGACTCGAAATCCTCCCGACCGGATATGCGCATAAACATTTCCAGATCCGCCTCGCGGGTCTGCCTAAGCATGAATTCGCGGAACGGCTCGGAGGCCTTCTCCAAGGCCGTAGTCACATCGATTTTTTCTTCCAGATAAGGCTGCACCGCATTCTCGTTGACCTTTTCCACCACCGGCATCATGATGAAAATAGTCAAAAACAGCGACAAACCTAGCAAAACCTGATTGCTGGGCGCCTGCGCGGTGCCGATGGCCTGTCTCAACAGCCCTAACACGATCATGATCCGGGTAAACGAAGTCATCGTTAACAACAATGCCGGCAACAGCGTCAGCATCGTCATCAGCGCCAGGACCTGAATCGTCACGGTATAAGTCTGGCCTCCCTGCGGATCGGTCGTGACGGTCACCGCATCGATGCCGGGGGCCGCCCACGGCGCCGTCTCGGGCCATAAGCCCGCCGCCAGCAGCAAGGCAATCCGACAAAGTTTATTCACCGCTCTTCCCCTTCATTGCCTGTAACAATTTATGAGCGAAAGCGCCGCCGTCTGCCGGTTCCTGAAACAAGCGTTCCTCTCCTTCCAGCTCCATCAATTTGTCTATTTTTCCCGGCGTGACGCCCAACAACAGCTGTTTGTCGCCGACCTTGATCAACACCACCTTCTCCCGCATGCCCAACGAAAGTCCGGCCAGCACGGTCAGATTACTGCGTCCGGCGCCTGACCATTGCCCACTCTTACGAATCAGCCAAATAAATAGAAAGAACAGCGCCAATACCAGTAACAAACTGAAGGACCAGTTTAATGCGTCGTTGTAGGACAAAGTCTTGGCGCTCGGCTTCAACGGCAAGTCCTTATTCTCGGCCAAGGCGACGCTGGCAAACCCCAGCACACAGAACAAAGCAAGCAGTCGAGTCAGCATCAGCCCAGCTTTTTCACGCGTTCCGAAGGACTGATCACATCGGTCAAACGGATACCGAATTTATCGTTGACCACGACCACTTCGCCATGCGCGATTAAGGTGCCGTTCACCAGCACATCCATCGGCTCGCCTGCCAGACGATCAAGCTCGACTACCGATCCCTGATTGAGCTGCAACAAATTTCTAATGTTGATTTTGGTGCGTCCTATTTCCATCGAGATGGTAACCGGCACATCGAGAATGACATCCAACTTCAGTTCATCGCCATTGACGTCCAGAGCCGAGTCATTATTCTGGCCGTCTTCATCAAATTCAGGAAATTCCGCCGAGTCAAACGACTCACCGCTTCCACCTTGGGCCTGTTCCTTCATCGCATCACCCCAATCGGCTTCGGCGCCCGACTGTTCATCCATCGCAGCGGCCCAATCGTCGCCTAATTCGTCATTCTCGTTTTCACTCATAACCTTACCCGATCTGTGTTAAAGCACTCGCTTGCATGCAAAATCTTCCTCGCCGCCTGAGATACGGCCCCCGATTGACTCTCCGATAAATCTCGCTTCCTCGCCGCCAGTCTATCAAAAACGATTATCGAGGGTCTTTACAGGGAATCCTGAGTTAGTTTTTCTAAAATCTGTATCGCGTAATTACCGTCCGACAACCCCAATTTGCCTTTGAAGACAGGCACATTTTCGGCCGCCAGCACCACCGTTTCCGACATCTCGATGGGAATGACGTCGCCTTTTCGCAGCTTCATCACGGTTTGTAGGGTCATTTCCTTTTCCACCAATACACTGTTCAGCTCTACCTGACTGCGCATCACTTCACTGCGCAAGGATTCCCGCCAACGCCCATCCACTTCGCCGCGATCACTGGTCACCGCATCGAGCAGTTCTCTGATGGGCTCGATCATCGTATAAGGCATGGCGATATTCAGATCGCCGCCCCCCCCTTCCAGTTCGACATGAATCGTGGAAATAACGACAATCTCGGACGGGCTGACGATATTGGCGAACTGGGGATTGACCTCCGAATTCATATAGCCGAACTCCATATCCATTACCGGTTTCCAAGCCTCTTCCAAGTCCTTGAAAATAATGTCGATAATCAATCGGATCACGCGCATTTCGGTCGGCGTGAATTCTCTGCCCTCTACCTTGTTATAAAACTGACCGCCGCCACCAAAGAAATTATCCACCGCGGTAAAAACCAACCGTGGCTCCATCACAACCAGGGCGCGCCCCCGTAACGGAGACATGCGAATAATGTTCAGGTTGGTCGGTACAAACAAACTTTGAATAAACTCGGAAAATTTCTGGACTTGTATGCCCGATACCGAGATTTCAGCTGAGCGCCTGAGAAAATTGAATAAAGAGATACGGAAATAACGGGCGAATCGTTCATTAACCATTTCCAGCGTTGGCATCCGCCCGCGGACGATGCGCTCCTGGCTGGTAAAATCATAGACCCGCGCGCCTTGTTCGCCCTCTTCCTCAGCCGCCTCGGTCTCAACCTCGCCATCATCGACGCCATGCAGCAGCGCGTCGATCTCGTCTTGCGATAAAAGATCTGCCGTCGACATATTATTGCATCACGAACGCAGTGAAAAAGATTTCTTTGACAGCGTTTTTGCCGGTCATTTTTTTCATGACTTTCCCCGTCTCCTCAAGTATCTTGGCGCGTAATTCATTTTTACCTTCGGTCAGCTTTAATTTATCGGCGCCTGCCGCGCTAATCGTCATCAATAAATTATTAATAATCATAGGCTCATGTTTTTCCAGGGCTTCCTCGGCCTCTTCATGATCGACTAAAAAAGCCACCCGAATTTCGATCAGATTGGCGCTGCTGCCTTTGGGAAAATTTACTCGCAAAGGCTGCTCGAGCTCATAGTAAATAAATTCCTGAGCAGTTGCTTCCGCATTCTCGTCCGCATGGGCCTGCTGCCCAAGCGCTTCACTTCCGTCACCCTTTAGGACCGATTTATCTTTGATGAAAAATACCGCGACTCCGCCCGCAATGATCAACAGCAACACAATGATGATCATCATCAGTATTCTCGACGATTTTTTTTCGCCTACATCCGGATTTTCTTCCGCCATTCTGGTAACCTGCGATTAAGAATTCATAAGCAATCTATGTTCCAAACAAAAAAAAGAACCTATAGATCAGTAAGTTAGAATTTCCACAACAACAAAAGCCGCACTAACTATTCAGTATCTTTCAGGGTTTAGGCAGTAGTTCATTGATAAAACTACGCTGAATAATTATTACCCCTTATTTTCATCGACAAGGTAATCAGCAACGGCAGTTTGGAAATTTTCCTGCTTTGTCGCGGGGGTCGACCACCGCCACAACAAATCGAGGCAAGTCATTAATCTGAATATTCTAGCAGATCGCCGCGATTTATTAACCGAGCGCATGAAACAAAATAGTAGGCGTAATAATCTGCACGGCATCGAAAAAACCGGCAACGTAGATTAGGATTCACGACAGCATGAACGCCATCGAGAGCAAAAGAAATGATGACTAAGCACACAAAAATAGTGATAGCCACTAAAAAGTAGATAGGCGGGAGAATGGCATGGGGCCATTCTCCCGCTGTGATAGCCTATTAAAACGCCGTGCCCGACTTGACGCCCATTTTTTTCAGGATGATCGCTAACGGACAAAAGCCGGTAAATGACGATTGCAACAAATTAGCACCGACAAAGGCGGTAAACCATAGCCAGTACAGGGAATGCCATACCGCCAAGCCCACGCTGACTAGAATAAACGTTCCGGCAATCGCCAGAACCCAACGATCGATAGTCATTGCTCGCTCCTATTTTAAGCGCACGACCCCCATCAGCTTCAGCATCAATCTTTCATAGAAAGGTTCGCTGATGCCCTTTCTGACCTTGCGCATGAAGTATTTCTCAAAGCCTATTTTTGCCATATGCACCCATTTTCCTTGGCTGGCCCAAGTGGTGTTTCTAGGTGGAATCTGCGGCACCGCCAAAAATGCGACACCGGTATCACCGAGATCCGCCAGGCACAGCGCGCTCAAGCTAGGCACATCGCTGGGTTCTTTACCGGCCAATTCATCGCGAATATTATGTGCCGTCGCCGTCACCATAGACTCGATCATATAGCCGGTTTTAGGCGTACCCACCGGTAATGGCGTTTTTTCCACCGGCGGCAAGGCGATACAGACGCCTACCGAATAGATGTTTTTGAAGGTCGGATTACGTTGATGCTCGTCAACGATCACGAAACCACGCGGATTCACCAGACCTTCCGCTTTGACATTACGCACCGCGTCAACACCGGTAAAGGCCGGCAACATCATCGAATGCTTGAATGGCAATTCGTGTTTGGCCTTTTCCTTGCCATTTTCATCGACTTCGGTCACATACATCATGCCTTCCTCGATACGATCGACCTTGGCATTAGTGATCCATTTAATCGTTTTATCCCTTAATGCGCTTTCCAACAAGCCCTTGGTGTCTCCGACCCCGCCTAGTCCTAGATGACCGATATAGGGCTCCGAGGTAACGAATGTCATCGGTACCTGGTGGCGAATTTTACGTTTGCGCAATTCGGTTTCAAGAATCATCAAATATTCATAAGCCGGACCGAAGCAAGAAGCCCCCTGTACGGCGCCGACCACAATCGGTCCCGGATCGTCCATGAATTTTTCCCAATCCTGAGCCGCAATGGCGGCATGATCGACATGACAAACCGAGGTGGTATGACCTTCCGGCCCCAAACCTGGCACTTCATCAAACGCCAGACGAGGACCTGTGGCGATGATTAAGTAATCGTATTCAACCGTAGAGTCGTCGGCTAAATGCACCTTGTTGTTTTCAGGGTCTAATTTAACGGCAGCTTGTTGAATAAATTCGATGCCTTTTTTCTTCATCACCGGCGCCAACTCGATTTTCAGGTCTTCCGGTTTACGCCATTTGGGGGGAACCCAAGGGTTCGATGGTACAAAATGAAAAGTCGGTGAATCGGAAATCACGGTAACCTGATGATTTTTACCCACCACCTCCTTCATTTCGTAGGCCATAGGCACACCCCCTATTCCGGCGCCTAATACTACAATTCTAGCCATAACACTCTCCTCATGATATTTTTTTACTTATTCGGACCGTACTTATCGTGCCAGTGCTCATAGCACTATACAACAGAAAAAGCCACCGAATATGATTTTTTTTAAAGTAATACGCATTTTTAGAATATTAGAATTCTCTAAAGTACTCAAGCATAATTTAATTTTCCTTCTCCTTCCTTTATGATGCTGACAATTACCGTTAACGATTAACTTCATATGCATCTGAAAATCAATTTCAAAGGGATAAGATTTCGATTATTCATCCTGGGTGTCGCTCCCGCCCTGTTATTAGTTATTTCGCTGACTTATTATTTTATTGAACACCAGTTTCATTATCTTGAGCAGTCCTTGAATGAACGCGGCAGAACGATCTCCAAGCAACTGGCTGTGGCCAGTATCTACGGGGTATTCTCCGCTAACAAACCGATGCTGCAAGAACTCTCAAACGACTTGTTGAAGGAAAAGGATGTCGTTTTTGTCAGCATCAAAAATACGCAAGGTGAATCATTGGCGCTAGCCAGCCATATTCTTCGAACAGAAACGGGGAATATACGAATTTTCGACTCGCCCGTTAAAATTCAACTATTACAGCAAAGCGCGGCCGACATGGATCTCAGTCTCTTTGATTTTGCTGAAAAAGACGCTGAAAAAAAAATCGGTTCCGTGGAAATCGGCCTAGGGCTGGATAATATCAAGAGAGCCCAGCAACGCTTTTTGCTGAATAGCCTAACCATTATCAGCGCCTGCTTTATATTCGCCACGCTGTTCGCCCTTCGTCTGGGCAAGGTCATCAGCTCCCCGATTATTAACTTGACCGAGGTCGCCGATGATTTGGCCAACGGCAACATGGATGCGCGAGCCAAGAAAACCGGCACCACCGAAATTGCCACGTTATGCGATAGCTTCAATGCGATGGCCATCGGCCTGCAGCAAACGCAAAATTACCTATTGCAGCAAGTTGATAACGCCGTCAAAGAACTGACCTTGGCGATGCAGACCCTGGAAGAAAAAAATCAGTCGCTGGAAAAAACCACTCAACTGGCTGTCTCCCAAAACGAAACCAAATCGCAGTTTCTCGCCCATATCAGCCATGAAATTCGCACACCGATGAACGGCATTATCGGCTTCATCGACTTGCTCACCCAGTCGGAACTGACTCCCAGGCAATTGGAACAAGCCTTACTGATCAAGACCTCGGCCAGCAATCTACTGACGATCGTCAATGAAATCCTCGATTTTTCCAGCATCGAGACGGGAAATTTCAAAACCGAAACCATCACCTTCAATATCCGCGAATGCATTGAAAACAGCATTACCTCGATTCTTCCTCGCTCCGATAAAATCCAGATCATTATCGATATCGCCCCTCAAACGCCGACCCTGATCAACAGCGACCCCATCCGTATCCGCCAAGTCATCACCAACCTGGTCGGAAACGCCTGTAAATACACTAAACAGGGCCATATTATCATTCGCTGCACCTTCACCAGACAGTCCAGACTGTTTATCTCGGTATCGGACACCGGCATCGGCATCGCCGAAGAAGTGATCAAGGACCTGTTTCATCCCTTTTTACAAATCAGCGAATACGCGGTTGATAACGAACTGGGAACCGGTCTCGGCTTAACGATATCGAAAAACATCATTGAAAGGCTGAAGGGGCGGATCGACGTCCGCAGTCGCCTCGGAGAAGGCTCTGTATTTTGGTTTGATATTCCGGTCAACGCGGCTCTGGAGCCGCCGAGAAAGAAAGCCGACACCCTGGTTACATTGGTCGACCCGTTTAGATTGAGACGTAAGGCGCTGATCAAACAATTGAACTATCTAGGTTATAGAAACCGATGTTTTAATACGATCGAAGATTATCAGGCGTCTATGGAAACACGCCAGGACATTATTTTATACGCCGCTCCCGAACACATAAACAGCGATGATGACTATCATGTCGAACTCGCTAGAATAAGGCCCTATACAAAAGGCGCTAGCGTGATATTTATCACCCATCAATTATTGAATTCGGGCACGATAGAATCTCTGGCTCTGCCATGCCGTTCGGGTTTTCTGCAACAACTGATAGAAAACACAACCACGCTGTCAGCACCTGTCCCAGCAGAAGCGGCTGATAATGCCCAGGCCATTCCTCAACAAACATTTCCGATCTTCATCGCCGATGATAATGAAATTAACCGTCTGTTGCTTAAATCGCAATTGGAAAAGCGATCCGATGACATTACCCTGGCCGAAGATGGAAAACAGGCGCTCTCTTTATTACAACAAAACAAATATGGTTTGATCTTGCTGGATCTACAAATGCCGTATTACAACGGCTTGGAACTGCTGGAAAAGATCAAGCAGTCGAATTGCATCAATCACAATACGCCGGTCATCGCCATCACCGCCCACGCCCAGAGCCACCAACGCAAGAAATTGATCGACGCCGGTTTTGATGAATGCTTGATTAAACCGGTACTGCTGGAACAATTAGACGAGGTCCTTAATGTATGGCAGCCGATAAAAAACAACAACGTCAACAAACAAAGTCCGGTCCACGCCTATATCGAGCAGATGCTGGAAAAAACGATGCACAATAAAGACTTGGCGAATGTGTTGTTTAACAAGTTGTTTTCCGAATTACCGGAACAAATAGACGTTATCAAGCAAGCGCTAGAGCAAACGGATTGGACGTCGGCAAAGGATGTAACCCATAAGCTCCATGGCTCGGTTGGGTTTTGCGGCTTCAAGGACTTACAAAATGCCGCTCATCGGCTGGAGACCCATTTGAGCGACGGTGAGATTGAAGCGGCATTGAGCAGTTTTGCGACGCTGCAGCGACAAATCGACCACTTTATCGGCCTAGAACAGGCCATTCTGCAAAACCTTTAACGAATTTGTTACTATTCAGTATCTTTCGGGTTTTAGGCAACATCAACACGCTGACGGTTACAACCAGAATTTCCATTGGCAACCCCAGACGTCAATAGTCGCCAAAACGAAAGCCGCCAGGCCCGAGAATCAACAGGTTGTTCTGATGGCCTATCGGAGTCAGAAACGCGCATGATGCACCTATCGCAACCGCCATCAAAAACGGATCGGCACTGGTTTCGAGATTTGCGGCGGTGCTCAGCGCTATCGGACTCATCACCGCCGCGGTAGCGGCATTGTTCATGAAGTCGGACAAGGTCATCGTGACTATTAAGATCAGCGCCAACACCATCAGCGGGCTTTCTTGACCGATGCTGCTCAACAACCATTGGGAGCCCCGATCGGCCGCGCCGGTCGTCGTCATGGCGCCGGCCACCGGAATCAATGAAGCCAACAACAAAATCACCGGCCCATCGATAGCATCATAAATATTCCGCGCCGGCACTATTCTCAGCACGGTAAACAGCAGAGCGCCGGCGGCAAAGGAGATTGCCGCGGATAACAACCCCAGGGCGGCGCCTCCAATCGCCATGGTCATCACTATCGTGGCAATGGCCAATTTACGTTTATCCCGGATATGGATGGCGCGTTTGGCCAGAGGCACACAGCCGAATTCGTCGGAGAAACCGGACAAAGCTTCCAGCGGACCTTGCAGTAATAGAACATCGCCCGCCATGATTTTAGTGAACCGCCGCCGCTTGATTGAACTCCGCCCCTGCCGAGAAATAGCCAGCAGATTGAGAGTAATTATTCAGACACCCTAACAATTGGCAAGGCCGGTACCGGCAAGCCTGACCGCTGACTTGCGATCACTTGTGCCAAATAAATCCACGGTGACTGATTTCTTTTGCGGCAGGTTTCAATGACGCTGATTAAAATAGCGAACACACGCGTCCCATTTTCCGAGCGCGTGCCATAGCAAATGCCGCGTAAAATAACCCAGTGGCGCAACGCTCGCTCCGCTTCATTATTCGTTAAGGGCTGATGCGGTTGATCCAGAACTTGGAAAATAGCTGTCCAGTCATTTAGCATTTCCGTGGCTAATGCTGCTGTTTTCTTATGTTCATGGGTTTTCATTTGTATACACATCTGCTGATAGAGCAGTAATTGCAGGCGATAAGTTTCAGAAAGTGGCGTATCAGGTGGTGTTATTCGCGCTTTGCGTACCGCACCTATCAACACAGCCAGTAAATCGTGCGTTTGTTGACCAAAAAGCTGGGCGTCTCTGTTTAAGCTTTCATTGAGCCCTTTCGCTTTACGCAGAAGATGAGCCCAGCAACGTAACCGACTCAGATATTTGCGATAAACCGTGTAGCCATCGCTCATTAACCAACCATTAAAGTCGTCGCCTAAAAGATTTTCCAATAATTCAGCGCTACGCGTAGCAATCCAATAGGCTGTGACGCGATTCGTACTGAACACCCATAACCAAAGAAAAGTCGTGTGCTCCATCCAGGAGGTTTCGTCTACATGCAGCAATTCGCTGTTAATGATTTCTTGTGCAAACTCATCTTCAAGCGGCATAGCCGCTGCGCCACTTTCATGCAGGGTATTATTGATGGTGCCAACACTTAATTTAATACCTAACCAGTCATATAAAATTCCTGAATACGCTCACGCGATAGGCGCATACGGTAGGCAAGACAAACAATCATTGCTGCCAGTCCAGGCCCCACTAAACGCCATTCAGTTCGGCTAATACCCGGCAATTGAGCATGACTGCTACGACTGACTTCTTTGCGCGTGATATGTCCATTGGCGCACACTACTTCATAGAGAGTGTGCTTGGTATGGGTGACTAGAATGCCTGGATGCTCAACATCGCCCCATTCGACATTGATTGTTTCATACGCGGCATAGGCGATAGCATGACGCGGCTCTAATGTTTGATGGCAGCAGGCACATATTTCAGGGTAATGATCTTGATAGTGGGTAATGGCTAGCTTTTGTGTCCGGCCAAAGCCTTGTGCGCCTGGTTGTTTGCCGGGTTTGCGGGGTTCTTGATGTTCATTGTTAGGATCAGCGGACTGTTGCTGATCTTTTTTAGAAGGCGACGGGGGGGTGACGGTGTCTTCCGTTTCAGCAGACTTATCGATCTCCGTTTGTTCTTGATCGTTTGTATTATCTGTAGCTGCTTTATCCCAAGGCGCTTCGCTGCTAGGTGGACGAGAGCTGTTGCGCGAATTTTGGCTTAAGCGCTCACGCGCTTCTTTTAGGTCGTTAAGTAACTTAATCGATAGGTAACGTAATTCCTCTTCCGGTAAATTGAGAAGCTCGTCTTCATCGATTTGGCTTAGGTCCTGGTTACTGAGTTGCATGGGATAAATACTAAGGCTTCTTAATGGATTTGTACAATGTTCTTGTGTCGGTTTGTCAATTATTTTGTATTTTCAGCTAGGGTGTGTGAATACTTACGATTGAGACCATAACGGCTGCTTAATCGAATATTATTGGCGGAACGACCAATCAGGCTGGAACCCGGCCTGACGACCGCTTCCAGCAAGGCTGTTTCTTCGCTCTCCCCTTCGCCCTTATCGTCGTCGTTTTTTTCATTGCCAGCCGTTTTCCGTGGGATGGAGTCCGTCCCGGTATCCGCTACGGTGTCTTTCTGAATTTCAAGACCAAGACTGGAAAGCGCCGTCGCCAATGACTGCGACTCGGCTTCGATCACCAGAATGTCGCCGGCGCGGAGCCGCCGCCCCGGATTTGGAGCGATCACCCGGAACTTGTTGCGCACCATGCCGACAACCTGGGCGTCGGCATCATCGAGAGTTTGCTCAATCTCTCTCAGCATTCGGCCGTCCGCCTTGCCGTTTTCGCTGACATAGGCTTCAGTCAGATAAGTCCCCGTATCGAATGTAAGCGATCCTTTTTGCGCTCTAAGGAACGAGTATGAAATAACTTTCCCAAATGTCGGAAGAGGAATCGGTGGCTCGATTGACAGGTGTCGGCGGCATGGCAGATTTTTTCCTCCTGCAAAATCTGCATTTCCACCATCCCTGGCGGGCAGATAGCCGCCGTCAAGCCTACGCCGCACAAGGCAGCAATTCAGTTTGAGTATTTTTGCGGTGTTTAGGGCATGGAGTGTGTCTGTCGAGGAGCGCCGTTCACCCAGCACCTAAATTATGCTGGAATGTAAAATATAGTCCAGTAGCCATGGAATTTAGGTGCTGGGTGAATATATCCCTATAGGCTTGGATGCGACATCCCTGTCGCATACACTTCTTCCACAAGCAATTGATAGTAAAAGAAATATTATCTCAGTATCAAGCTGAATAGTTACTAACCGCGCACAGTGGGCTGACAGTTCGGGGAGTGAAATCAACATGCAAGACTTCGACTTGTTGTGTTTCTATCTATTCGGCCCGCCTACTCGACTATTGACCGGATTGCCGCTACAAACCTCGCATTGCCATGATTCTAGCAGGCATAAAAAAAGCCCTGAACGGGCTTTTTTTGGGTATTTTGACATCTTTGTGATTATTGCAGCTGTTCCAGAATGGCCTGAGCAGCTTGTTTTTGCTGATCATTACCTTTTTCCTGTACCTCTTCGGCTATCGATTTTGCGGATTCTTCATCCCCCATATCGATATAGGCCTTGGCTAAATCGATCTTCGTTTCAAACTCATCCATATCGGTTAAGTCAGCCACACCACCTTGCTCGCCCTCTTCCTGTTCCGAAGAACCCGAAAATGTCGTGTCATCGAAATCAAAGTTGAATTCGAAATCATCCTCGCTATCGTCTTTCAATTCAGCATCTGCGCTTTTCTGTTGCGTATCCGGCGACTCGCTGGTCGTTGAAAAATCGAAGCTTTCCAGCGTTTCCGTTTCATCGCCGTCATCAGGCAAATCCAAATTCAATCCGCTATCGTCTACATCGCCAGCTTTCTGTTCAGTCTCGGTACTGAAATCAAAATCAAACGATTCAATTTCATCCTCCGCCTTCGAAGCGATAGCGGCCTCATCGCCGCTAACTTTCTGTTCAGTCTCCTCGGTGCTGAAATTAAAATCAAACGATTCAATTTCATCTTCGGTCTCCGACACAATGGCCGCCTCATCATCGCTTTTTGGCTCAGGCTCGGATAATGAGCTCAGATCAAATTCGACGCCTTCCAATTCCTCTTCTGCTCGGTCAGTCTCGTCTCCGGCATTTTGTTCATCGCTGCCGCCCGTGATTTCCGGTTCGGCAAACGAACTCAGGTCAAAATCTAAATCCTGATTGTCGGCCAGCGCTTCCTCGCTATCGAGTTTGAATTCCTCTTCATCCGCGACGGACTCACCAAATGATGCTAAATCGACGTTTCCTTTACCGATCTCATCCTTATCTTGTTCAGGCTTGGCTTCGGCTTGATCAGATGACTCCAACTCATCGGATTCAAGTTCAGCGCTGTCAAAATCAGCCTCGTCAGAGTCTTTGGGCTGCGCCAATACCGCGGAATCGGGAATGATCTCATTCGCCATTTCCAGCACCTTGGACCAAAATGCATGATCCTCATGCAACCCTGCCTTGACCAACTCCAAGGTATACTCTTCAAAAGCTTCCTTGTTTTCATTGGCATAAAAGATTTCCAATAATTTGAGCTTGCAATCCTCACGATCCGGTTCGTCTTTGATCGCCTGACGCATTAATTCTTCAGCCTGTTGATATCGTCCGTATGCCAAATAAACATCGGCTTCGGAAATAGGGTCGACTTCATTCTGATCGGTTTCGAAGGCATCGAAATCGCTGGGGGTAAACTCGCTCAGGAACGAACTTTCCCCGACCGTACCGACATCATAGGCCGGCGTATTATCGTCGACATTCAACACGGAAACATCGGAATCCGGCATTCTGATTTCACTGGATGACGCGAACATGCTTTCCGCTTCCGCCTCTTCCTCAACCTTACGTTTGCGCCACCATAACCCCAAAACACCCAATATCGCCACGCCTAGGCCGCCCACCAGCAAATAATAGTTATCCGCAAAAAAACTGGTTTCAGCTTGCTTAGACGGGGCTGATTTAGCCTTCGCTTTAGGCTTGGCTTTTTCAACCGGCTCGGGTTGCGGTGCGGGTTTAGGCTGATCGACCGGCTTGCTTTGCTGAGCCGGTTTAACCGTCTCCTCGGCCGTTCTTACCTGCTCCGTCGTCGCGGCTTGAGTCTGCTGTTGTTCCAGCAATTGTTTATTCTGTAAAGCGGCAAGCTGCTCATCTTTCATGACCAGCAGCTTTTGCATCATTTCCAATTGCTGCTCTAGTTTCTCCAAGCGCGCCTGCATGGCCAGGTTACTGGTCTGTTCGGTCGACGGCTCATCTCCCGTCTCGTCGACAGCCGCCGTTTCCTCAGAAACTTCGGGCTCGGCTATCGCCGCCTCGGGCGAGCCTTCCTCCGGGGCCTGTTCTGCAGCTGCCTGTTGCTCCGGCGTGACGACAACTTGCTCTTCAACTTCGGCTTCGACCGGCGCAACTAATTCCAGTTGACTTGCCTCGGCCTGCTGTTCCGCTTCGGCAACCGACTCTTGAGCCGGCTTCTGTTCAACCGCCGCCTTCCATGCTTGGTTTTGTTGCTTGAACAACTGAAAAGCCTGTCTTTTAGACAGCTTGATTACCGCCTCGCGATCAGGAATTTCAAGCGTGCTTCCAGACATCAAGGCGTTGACATTGTCTTGATAAAAGGCGCGCGGATTAGCCTGATAGATCGCCATGACCATTTGCTCGGTGGCGATATCAGCCGATGGTTTAACGTTTTCCGCGATACTCCACAAGGTGTCCCTGGGCGTTGTTGGTCCATAACTGTCGACCGCGACCTTCCCAACCGCCTCGGTGGAAGTGTTAATGGCCGGAGCGGGCTGTGCTGACAACGATTCCTCGACGACCGGAGTTGTTTGTTCGTCAACCCCGGGCGCTTGCACGGCTTTTTCGACAACCGGAATCACCGGCTGCTGATAAGCCGCCGGCGGATCGATTAACACAGTGAATTCACGATACAGATTGCCTTTTTCCCAGCTCACTTCCACCAGAAAATCCAGAAAAGGTTCTTTCAACGCCTCGTTGGAACTGAGTTTGACCACGACGGAGCCATTAGGCTGCACCACGGTATCGAATTTGATTTTCGACAGAAAATAGCTCCATGGCACGCCGACTTCATCAAATTTTTCCGGCGGCGCCAATCTTACCTGGATATCGGCAGGATTTTCATCGGCGGACAACAACAGGTCAATCTCGGCATTGAGTTTTTGATTAAGGGCTGAATGCAATTTAAGATCGCCAATTCCCAAGGGCTGTGCACTAGCCGGTGCCAGTAACGATACAACCGCTAAAGTTTTAGTTAAATTGCGCACTTCGCTCTCCTACAAATATATTGACCACAGTTCTTTACCGAGAATAACCAAATATACTGGGTAAGCTTAGCCTAGATGTAATTTTTTACCAGCTCTTCTGCAATTTGTACGCTATTTAATGCCGCGCCCTTGCGCACATTGTCACCAACCACCCATAAATCAATGCCTTGCGCATGAGAAATGTCCTCGCGGATACGGCCGACGAAAACGTCATCTTTGCCTGACGATTCAGTCACTGCGGTAGGATAGCCGCCATCGACACGATCATCGAGCACGGTAACGCCCGGGGCGTTCAACAATAATTCCCTGACTTTTTCGGCCGAAATCTTGGCCTTGGTTTCGATATGAATGGCCTCGGAATGGCCATAAAACACCGGCACCCTAACGGCTGTCGGGTTGACTCTTATCGTTTCATCGCCGAATATCTTCCGGGTTTCCCATACCATTTTCATCTCCTCCTTGGTATAGCCGTTATCCATGAACACATCGATTTGCGGCAATACATTGAAGGCGATCTGTTTCGGATAGGCCTCGGCTTTGACCGGCTTGCCATTCAGCAAGGCTGCTGTTTGCGAGGCAAGTTCTTCCATCGCTTCTTTGCCTGACCCGGAAACGGCCTGATAGGTGCTGACGTTGATGCGGTCGATACCGACGGCATCGTATATCGGCTTCAGCGCCACCAGCATCTGAATCGTCGAACAGTTGGGGTTGGCGATGATACCGTGTTTCTTATAGTCGGCGATCTTATCCGGGTTCACTTCCGGCACCACCAGCGGAATCTCATCGTCATAGCGGAACTGCGAGGTATTGTCGATCACGACACAACCGGCGGCGGCCGCTTTAGGCGCATATTCCGCAGAGATCCCGGCGCCGGCCGAAAACAGGCCGATCTGCGCCTTGGAAAAATCGAATTCCGCCAGGTCTTCGACCTTAATCGAACCGCCCTTGAAGGCGATGCGTTTACCGGCCGAACGCTTGCTGGCTAATGCATAAACGTTACCGACCGGAAAATTTCTTTCTTCCAGGATCGACAACATGACTTCCCCGACCGCGCCGGTTGCACCGACAACAGCCACATCATAGGTCTTAGACATAATTACGCTCCGTTTTTTAAGGCATTTACGACTGCGTCACCCATTTCCGCAGTACTGACTTTTTGCTTTCCCTCCGAATAAATATCGGCGGTTCTGATGCCGGCATCGAGGGCCGCATTGACGGCTTTTTCGATGCGATCGGCGGCGGTCGCTTCGGCGAAGGTGTAACGCAGCATCATCGCCACCGACAGGATCGTCGCCAGCGGATTGGCGACGCCCCGCCCGGCGATATCCGGCGCCGAACCGTGTATCGGCTCATACATGCCTTTGCCGTTCGCATCCAACGACGCGGAAGGCAGCATGCCGATAGAGCCTGTCAACATCGCCGCGGTATCGGACAATATGTCGCCAAACATATTGCTGGTCACCATCACGTCAAACTGTTTAGGCGCCCTCACCAATTGCATCGAGGCGTTGTCGACATACATGTGACTAAGCTCGACATCGGGATACTCCTTGCTCACCTCGGTCATCACTTCGCGCCACAATTCGGTGCATTCCAACACATTGGCTTTGTCGACCGAACATAAGCGCTTGTTCCGCTTCTGGGCGATGGAAAAAGCCGAATGGGCGATACGGCGGATTTCCGATTCGCTGTAAACCAGCGTGTTATAGCCTTGCTTTTCGCCGTTTGCCAAGGTTCTGACCCCTCGCGGTTGACCGAAATAGATCCCGCCAGTCAGCTCCCTGACGATCATCAAATTCAGCCCGGAAACAACTTCGGCTTTCAAGGTCGAGGCGTCGGCCAATTGCGGATACAGAATCGCCGGCCGCAGATTGGAAAACAGTTCCAATTCGGAACGAATGCCCAGCAGCCCGCGTTCCGGACGAACGGCGTGCTCCAAGGGCTCCCATTTCGGCCCGCCGACCGCGCCCAACAACACCGCATCGGCGGCCTTGCATAAATCCAGCGTTTGCTGAGGCAGCGGCGTGCCGTGCTCATCATAAGCGCAGCCGCCGATCAGCCCGCTCTCGAACTCCAACCCCAAATCCATATCGGTGTTCAGGCACTCCAATACCTTGACGGCTTCCGCAACGATTTCCGGGCCGATGCCGTCCCCCGGCAAAATGGCAATTTTTCTTGTCATCTATATAAAACCTTTATTCAATTTATTTATTCATCCCAGCAATTCCCGATTTTGATAATAAAGAGGGATTGAGGTGTGTTTGGCGAGGATGTCGGCGGCAGGGAGTCCGACGTCAAGCCCCAAGGATTCACCCAGCACCTAAATTCCATGCCTTTTGGGCTACATTTACATTCCAGAATAATTTAGGTGCTGGGTGAACGCCGTTCCACGACAGACACTCCCCTCTAAAACGCTCAAACGGGGAATTGCTGTATTCATCCTGAGCGCCGCGCAGAAATCCTCCAGGTAGGCTGAGTAAAGCGCTCGCGAAACCCCGCGCTGCGACGACGGCGTAGGCATCAATCGGCGAACAGCCACGGCGCTCGTTTGGCCCGCTCCGACTCATAGGCCTTTATTTCATCGGCATGCTGCAAGGTCAGAGCGATATCATCCAGGCCGTTCACTAAACGATGTTTGCGGGATTCATCGATCTCAAAAGAGATGACCCGGCCCGCCGGTGTGGTGATGGTTTGTTTTTCCAGATCGATCGTCAAGCGATAGCCATCCTTGACTTCCTGGAACAAACTGTCGACGACCTTGGCATCCAGCACAATCGGCAGAATGCCGTTCTTGAAACAGTTGTTGTAGAAAATATCGGCAAAACTGGGCGCGATGATCGCTCTGAAACCATAATCCTCCAACGCCCAAGGCGCGTGTTCACGCGAAGAACCGCAACCGAAATTTTCCCGCGTCAGCAGAATTTCCGCCCCCTGATATTGCGGCTGATTCAGCACAAAGTCCTTATTCAAGGGTCGGTTGCTGCAATCCATTTCCGGCTCGCCATGGTCCAGATAACGCCATTCGTCGAACAGATAGGGGCCGAAACCGGCGCGACGGATCGATTTTAAAAATTGTTTTGGAATGATTGCGTCGGTATCGACATTGGCTCTGTCCAACGGCGCCACCAGCGCGGTTAAGGTGGTGAAAGCTCTCATTGCGCGTCTCCCGCCAGTTCGGCAACATTGACAAAATGACCGGTAATCGCCGCGGCGGCGGCCATCGCCGGACTGACCAGATGAGTTCTGCCGCCATAGCCCTGCCGTCCTTCAAAGTTACGGTTGGAAGTCGAGGCGCAACGTTCGCCCGGCTCCAGACGGTCGGCATTCATCGCCAGACACATCGAGCACCCCGGCTCACGCCACTCGAAACCCGCTTCTATAAAGACCTTGTCCAAACCTTCTTGCTCGGCCTGTTGCTTGACCAGCCCCGACCCGGGCACCACCAGCGCCTGTTTGACATTGTCGGCGACCTTCTGACCCTTGGCAACCGCAGCTGCCTGGCGCAAATCCTCGATGCGGGAATTGGTGCAGGAACCGATAAACACCTTATCGACGTGAATGTCGGCGATCTTCTGACCCGCTTTCAAATCCATGTATTCCAGCGCTCGCTGCATGCTTTGCCGCTTGACCGGGTCGGCTTCCGCAGCCGGATCAGGCACGACTTCATCGACCGCGACCACCAATTCCGGCGATGTTCCCCAGGTCACCTGAGGCTTGATCGCGGCGGCATCCAGCTCGATGACCTTATCGAACACCGCGTCGTCATCGGAATGCAGTTTTTCCCAGGCTCGCACCGCCATATGCCAGTGCTCGCCCTTCGGCGAAAACGGTCGATCGCGGTAATAATCGATCGTCGTGTCGTCCACGGCAATCAGACCGGCGCGCGCGCCCGCTTCGATCGCCATGTTGCAGACCGTCATCCGTCCCTCCATCGACAATGCGGTGATCGCCTCGCCGGCAAATTCGATCGCATAACCGTTGCCGCCGGCGGTGCCGATCTTGCCGATGATAGCCAGCACGATATCCTTGGCCGTGACGCCTGGCCCGACTCGACCATTGACCTTGATCAGCAGATTTTTCGATTTTTTCTGTATCAAGCACTGGGTCGCCAACGCATGCTCGACCTCCGAAGTACCGATGCCGAACGCCAGCGCCGCCGAAGCGCCATGGGTGGAAGTGTGCGAATCGCCACAGACCACAGTCATGCCCGGCAGTGTTGCGCCCTGCTCGGGCCCGACCACATGGACGATGCCCTGACGCACGTCGCTCATGTCGAACTCGGTAATGCCGAACTCGGCGCAGTTTTTATCCAGCGTTTCCACCTGCAAACGCGAAACCGGATCGGCGATACCCTGCTCCCTGTCGGTCGTCGGCACGTTATGATCGGCGACCGCCAGATTTCTGGCCGTGCGCCATGGCTTTCTGCCGGCCAAACGCAAGCCTTCGAAGGCTTGCGGCGATGTCACTTCGTGCACCAACTGCCGGTCGATGTAGATCAAGGAAGATCCGTCCTCTTCGCTATGGACAACATGATCGTCCCATAATTTGTCGTATAAAGTTTTACCTGCCATCGTTCTCTGTTTAACTTGTTAATGTGTTCAAGCGGTCGACAAAAGTCTTGCTATTGCTGAATGCGACAGCGCAAACCTAAAAATATTCATTATTCCTTGCGCGGTTTAAAGACCTCGCGCTCTAGCCGGAAAGCGCCGTCTATGTGTCGCTGAGTAAGATGGGAAGAACGCTCGCCGAAAAAACCCATCGGAAAAATGACTATCTTGCGCTCTCCGCCCGCTCTACTCAAATAGCGTTTAAAGCAGCATCCTAAGAATTAACGAGATCGTCTCAACCTAAAATGGCAAAAATCTTGGTGGTGATATCGCTGACCGAACCAACGCCGGCTATCGAATCGAATTGTGCCGGCTGTGCCGGGTCAGAGTAATAACCGACCAACGGTTTGGTTTGCTCATGATAAACACTGAGGCGCTTGCGCACCGTTTCTTCCTGATCGTCGTCGCGCTGTATCAGCGGTTCGCCGCTCACATCATCGATGCCTTCCTGTTGCGGCGGATTGAATTCGACATGATAGGTCCGCCCCGACCCCGGGTGGACGCGTCTGCCGCTCATGCGTTTGATAATCTCTTCATCATCGACGGCAATCTCAATGACATGATCGATATCCACCCCCATCTTCTGCAAACCTTCCGCTTGTGCGATGGTGCGCGGAAAACCGTCGAGCAAGAAGCCGTTGGCGCAATCGTCCTGGGCGATACGTTCCTTGATCAGTCCTAGAATGATGTCATCGGACACCAAGCCGCCGGCATCCATGACTTTTTTCGCTTCCAGTCCCAAAGGAGTGCCTTCGCGCACCGCGGCGCGCAGCATGTCGCCGGTTGAAATCTGCGGGATCCCGTACTTTTCAGTGATAAACTGAGCCTGAGTCCCCTTACCCGAACCAGGACTACCTAAAAGAATAATACGCATACAAACAACTCCAGAAGCATGATTGAGGCGGCGAGCGCCCGAAAAAACAAACAGCGACGCGGACTCGGACAACTGCTCCGACCGCAGCAAAACGTTATATTTTATCTCAATTAATAACCAAGCGCTTTATCTCTTGTCAAAATGAGCAATTTTCCTTATTCTTGTTCAGCTAATTTAAACCAGGAGTACTTTCATGCGCGTTGAAGAGTTAATGACTTCAAAAGTTTTTACCGTGGCCCCCCACGACATGATCGATCGAGTGTTCTTTTTGATTCATTACGAAAAAGTCCGCCATTTGCCCGTCGTTGAAAAAGGCAAAGTCATCGGCATCGTATCCGATCGCGACATGTATAAGGCATTAGGGCCTAAAAGCAATTCCAATGCGATTGAAGCAAACACCGCCAGCACCGAGCTGCATGTCATCCCCAAAAAGGTGATGAATATCATGCGTCGAGGCGTGTTAACCGTCGAACCGGATACCCTAGCCTCCGACGCCGCCGGCATCATGGCGGAACACAAGGTCGGCGCCCTGCCCGTCATTAAAGATGAAAAGCTGGTTGGCATTTTGTCGGCCACCGACATTTTGCGCGTATTTTCAAAACTGGAACACGCCCGTGAAGAAAGGGAAAAACGCATTGCCGAAGGCGTCAGCCATCAATAACAACAAAGCCTCCGCGAAGGAGGCTTTTTTATTGCAACCATGAATCCCGATCTCGTCGTGGCGTCGACCCGAGAATGGCTCAAATCATTCATCATCGACTACAACATCTGTCCGTTTGCGCGGCGCGAATACGAGAGAAACCGCATCCGATACGCCGTCGTCGAGGATCTCGACTGGGGAGACTGTCTGACCCGGCTAGTCGGCGAATGCCATATCCTCGACACCGATCCGGATACGGAAACCACGTTGATCATTTTTCCGCAAACGCTGCATGACTTCGATGCCTATCTTGACTTCCTCGGCCTCGCAGAACGACTGCTGGTCGATCAGGGTTATGAAGGCGTTTATCAGCTGGCCAGCTTCCACCCGCACTACCGATTTGCCGACAGCGACGATAAAGACCCGGCCAACTACACCAATCGTTCGCCCTATCCGATGCTGCATCTGATCAGAGAAGCCAGCATCGAACAAGCCTTACGGCATTACCCCCATCCGGAAAACATTCCGGAGCGCAATATAAGGCTGACCCGACAAATGGGCTTAGACAAACTGCAAAGGTTGCTGCAACAGTGCCGCCAAACTGCGGCTAAACGCGATAACTCAGAGACACAGAGCTAAAAACAGCCTAGGAGCCCGTCCGAGAACTAACGTTTAACTCATTCACGTCAATATATAGCGTCTGTAAATAATCATTAAACACTGAATATTGTGCCTAGAAAGCTGAGATTGCTATTCTCGGACAGCCTCCTAGGGACCTCAGGGCTACCTCATTAAATGAATGAGTAGCAAAACAGAAAATTAGCAACAAATACGCCTAAAGTAAGTTAAACGTTTAGGGTGTGTTAAATAACCCGCCACGCGCGCAGGTTTTTGGCGGCTTGCTTCGCGAAGCCGCCCTACGATGCGGTAGGGTGTGCTGACGAGAGGAAGCGCACCATTTTTGATGCGCTTCACACTGTTCAGCACATCCGAAGGCAAGGCTACATTGGCATGCAACAGGATTCGCCGCCAGGCAATCCGCCTGGATACGCACAACGGCCAATTTTGTCCCGGTGGCGGTTTTTGGCGGCTTGCTTCGCGAAGCCGCCCTACGATGCGGTAGGGTGTGCTGACGATAGGAAGCGCACCGTTTTTGATGCGTTTCACACTGTTCGGCACATCCGAAGGCAAGTCAGTGCTTTGCGTAGGAGCGCCGCCTTCGGCGCGAAAAGAGCCATTCGGCCCGAGGGCGGGCCTCCTACGGGCAGTCGCCCTTGGCGCGAAAAGCAAGTAGTCCGCTGTCGCTATGCGAAATGCAGGTCAACGAGGCCCTGAACGAATTAACCGTGACTAGAGTAAGTTAAACGTTCGGGGCGGGTTAAATAACCCGCCCCGCCCTGATGGATGGCGCGATATTAACCAATCTGTTGATTCAGGTATTTTTTAATGAGGGAGCCCTGGACCTGGGTTTACCCGTCACATATAAAATGACTGAGTACTAGCAGCAACTTTCTATGCCTCTGCGCTGAGTACTATTTATAGTAATCGAACTTATCGCCCTTCTTTTTCTTAGCCTTTTCTTCCGCCTCTCTTTCCTGCTTTGCCTTCAGCGCTTCCCGTTGCCTGTCGATTTCGGCGGCAATCATCGTGTCATAATGGCGTCTCAGCGTAGAATCGGTCGGACGCGGCGGCAAATCCAGCTTGACTTCGTCCACCTTCTTAAGTCCTCGACGAGTTCTACGGTCATTTTCCGCCGCTTCCGCCAACTTGACCGCGACGCTGCCGAGAAATTCATGAAACCATTGAGCATCCTTTACCGGAGCCATGTCGGGATCGTTCATCACATCCTGCTCATCCGGCAAACTGCCGCATTCCTTGGCCAATTCCAACGCCGCGCGGCAGGCCTCGTGATCATCACGCAAGGCATGGATACAAGCCAGGTTATAAGCCGCACTGCCTTTTTGAATATGCCCAGCTTTTTCAAAGAATTCGATCGCCTTGTCATAAAGCGGATCCTCCGGCTGTGCATTATTCAGACGCGCCAACTCCATATAAGCAAAGCCGCCGTCAATCGCGCCGCCCAGATGATTAGGCGAGGCCAGCAGACAAAAAGTAAACTTGTTTACGGCATCCTCATATAGGCCTATAGCCTCGTCCTTCCCCTTGTTTTTGGCGTGATGCAGCTGGGCAAATCCCCAATTATGCAATGCATCGGCAAGAACCGCGTCACCGGCAACCACTTTGGCAAAACCCTGATAGGCGCTCTTATAAAGCTGATCGGCCTTGCCGCCTTCGCTGTTGCGGGCTTCGGCGACATGTTTAATGGCGGCTTTTAAGGTGGAACTCTTAGAAAACGGAGGGAATAACGACATGAATACTGTTCCTCATTAACTGGTGGTAGTTGTAGTTATTGTTTTAAAATAAGCGCAGATAGTACAACAGCATACAGCATCAGAGAAAGCTTAAATGAGCGAAGCCGAGATAAATATCGAAAAAGAAAAAGTCAACCTGGAAACATCATTGATCCCCTGGTCGCAATTACAGCGTTTTTTCGCCGCCGGGCTGGCCATACATGTCGCCAATGATATAGATTTGGTGGAAGTGGCTTACCAATTTTCCCAGGACAACAAAGCCCAGGTACAACAATGGATGCAACAAAATAAGGTCGGCCATGTCAGCGACCAGCAGGCGGCGGAATGGATACAGCATAACAGCGAAGTCTGGGCGGTGGTCGTAAAACCTTGGATCCTGGTGCAGGCGCAAGAAGGAACAAGCACAGCGTCACCCGCCTAGAGAAAGCTAAGCTTGCGTTATCAGGACGAAATGCGATTACGCGCCAGCAAACCGCATTTCGACTACTATATCGAAAACCCTCACATCCCAAAGGCTCTTCTTGCAACGATCCTGGGAGAATCCGCTCGGATTATTCCGGTCATGGCGGATTGCTGACGCGAATCCGCCTTACAGCTTTGAAAAGCATTGCCATTAACGTTCAATACAGTACAAATATATCGGCAATTATGAAAGTAAGTGCAGATTTAGCCGCGCAATGCGAATAAATTCGCATCTATCTCAGCATTTCCCTTTGGTGTTCAAAAAGGGCATGGGGTGTGTTTGGCGAGGATGTCGGCAGATAGGATGCGGTCGTCAAGCTCCAGCACCTAAATTCCATGGCTACTGGACTATATTTGTAATTATTCAGCGTATTTTTATCAGAGGGAGTAGGCTATTGATTTATCGGGCTGTCTGCAACAGGACGTTGCAGTCAGAGCTTACATGGAAGTATTCACGCGTCCCGAGAAATCAATAACCTACTGCCTAAAACCCGAAAGATACTGAATAGTTACTCTAAAATAAACGCAAGCCTGTGCCGCGCAAGCCCGAACGAGGCCGACATAAATGGCCATCCTTACGTTTCGTCGGGGCTATGCGTATCGTCTTCAGTCTAAGCCCAGCTCCGCACGATGCTCATCTTTCAGCTGCACATAATGACGGGCCGAATACTCCAGGAAGCGCTTTTCTTCATCGGATAGCGGCCTCACCTGCTTGGCCGGCGCGCCGACATACAGATAGCCGCTCTCCAGTTTTTTACCGGGCGGCACCAACGCACCGGCGCCCAGCATGACATAATCTTCCAACACCGCGCCATCCATGATGATCGCACCGATACCGACCAGACAGTAATCGCCGACGCTACAGGCGTGCACGACGGCCCTATGACCGATGGTCACGCAGCGGCCTATTGCCAACGGATAACCCTGCGGTGAAAAATCGCCGGCATGGGAGACATGCAACACCGAGCCATCCTGTACATTGGTTTGCGCGCCTATGCTGATGCTTTCCACGTCACCGCGCACCACGACGGTCGGCCAGATCGAAACGTCATCGCCCAGCGTCACGTCGCCGATGACGACGGCGCTGTCATCGATATAGACATTGTTGCCTGTTTGCGGGTGCTTATCTTTAAATTTTCTAATCGCCACACTCTCTCCGAATTTTAACTATACTTTTATGCAGCAATTCCCACTTTGGCGTTCAAAAAGGGCATGGGGTGTGTTTGGCGAGGATGTCGGCAGCAAGGATGCTGCCGTCAAGCCCCCAGGGATGGGTTTACAGCGCTCCTCGACAGACACACCCCATGCCCTAAACACCGCAAAAATATTCAAACTGATGATGGGAATTGCTGACTTTTATGACTCATAACATTAACGACGGGTTACCATGCTGGTTTTCAGCGCCGTTTTTTTCGGCATTATCGCTCTACTGATCATATATGTCATCGTGACCTATAACGGCCTGGTCAGTTTAAAACATAATACCGCAAAGGCCTGGTCCAATATCGATGTATTATTAAAACAGCGCCATGACGAACTGCCCAAGCTCGTCGAAGTATGCAAACAATACATGCAATTTGAACAGACTACGCTGGAAAAAGTCATTCAGGCCCGCGCCGGCATCGCCAGCGCCCAGGAACATGGCGACATCAAGGCGCTGGGCGCGGCTGAAACACAATTACGTCAAGGGCTGTCCGGTTTGTTCGCGGTCGCCGAAGCCTATCCCGAACTCAAGGCCAATCAGTCTTTTCAGCAACTGCAGCAACGCATCACGGCCCTGGAAAACGACATCGCCTTCAGACGCGAATTTTACAACGAATCGGCCAACCAAAATAATATCCGCATCGAACAATTTCCGGATCTGATCATCGCCAGGCTATCCAACTTCCAGGCCTTCGATCTGCTGGAATTCAGCGAAACGGAAACCCAGGACGTCGACGTGGAATCTCTTTTCAATGCATAAACCGAGGTAGACATGGCTTTTATCGACGGCATCAAACGCCAGCTTCGCTCCGTCATCGAATGGAAAAATCCGCATCCCGATGCGCTGTTGGTGCAATGGACCGAAAACGGCGACGAAATCAAGAACGCCTCCAAGCTGATCGTAGGCCCCGGCCAAGGCTGTATTTTCGTCTATGAAGGCAAGGTACAGGCGGTCATCGACGAACAATGCCTGATCGACCTGGAATCCGACAACATTCCGTTCTGGACCACGATCAAAAAATTCATGCAGTTTTTTGAGAGCGAACACAAGGTCGGCATCTATTTCTACCGCAAGAATAAAATCCTCGATCAAAAATGGGGGACGTTGTCGCCGATCAAATACGATGACCCTAAATACAAGTTCCCGGTCGGCCTGAAAGCCTTCGGCAATTACAGCTACCTGGTTCACGACCCCAAGGCCTTTTTCGTCAGCGTAGTCGGCAGCCACAATGAATTCTACATCGATGATTTCCGCCGGGTGATGTCGGCGCGGATCATCGATCCGATTTCCGACTACCTGGCCGAAAGTCGCTACAGCTATGCCGAAATCGACGCCAACCGGGAGGAAATCGGCCGCGGCATCTCGATCAAACTGTCGATCGCCTTCCGCAAACTGGGTTTCGACATCACCGATTTCCGCATCGAAGGCACCGACTTCGACGAAGACACCTTAAAACGGATCAATCGCATCGCCGACCTCAGCGCCGAAGCCCAAGCGGCGCAGGCGGTAGGCCTGGATTACGTCAAGGTCCAGCATCTGGAGGCGATGCGCGAAGCGGCGCGTAACGAAAGCGGCGGCGCCGGAATGGGCATGGGGCTGGGCGCCGGCATCGGTTTCGGTCAGAGCATGGCGCAATCGATGGCCGATACCCCCAGCGCATCGACGACCCAATCGGACGACGACCCGATGGCGAAACTAGCGCAGTTGAAGAAAATGTTCGAGGCGGAGCTGATTTCCGCCGCGGAATACGCCGCCAAGAAAAAGGATATACTGGATAAACTCTGACATGGCTCGTTGTAAAAGCTGTTCGGCGCCGTTACTGGCCAACACCACTCTATGCCGCTATTGCGGCGTCCGTAATGACATCGATTTACACGGCAGGCATCAATACAGTCTGCATAGCTCGCAATCGAAACGGCTTTGCCCCGAATGCAACGAGCATCTGCAGACCATCGATCTGAATCTGAACGGACCTTTCCTGATTGAACGTTGCGAGCAATGTTTCGGTCTGTTCTTCGATCCCGGCGAAGTCGAAATACTGCTGGAAAGCTCGGTTTCCAATGTGTTCGACATCAATCACCAGTTGCTGCACAACATCAATAAGGACCGCTATCGGGACAAGCAAGTCAAATATTTGAAATGCCCGGACTGCCAAATCTTGATGAATCGGGTCAACTTCGGCCACCGCAGCGGCGTCGTCATCGACCGCTGCAAGAAACACGGCGTCTGGCTGGAAAGCGGCGAAATCACCCACCTGATGGAATGGAAAAAAGCGGGCGGCCAGATTCTGCACCGCCAGAACAGCGAAGAAAAACCCAACAAACGCAGAACCGTCAATCGAACCATAGCATCTCGTCATATTAGCGATTATAGCTATGCGATGGATTCGGAGCCGGACCTGATCCAGGCCGTTTCGGATCTGGTTTCCAGATTGTTCAACTGAGGCTTTACCTGACGATATCGAACGTTTATCGCCAGGTGGAGCCTTTATAAACCAGCAATTCCTAACTAGCGCGCCACTATTTCTGCGAAAGCTTGTTTTGGGCATCCCAGCCCAAGCAAGCGGCAGAAATTACGTGGCGATTATTGCCTCCGGCGGCCCCGATTCGTCCTGCGTCCGTGCCACTTCGCCATATCATCGTAAACTCGATACTGGCTCCGTCGCACTCCCACAAATGACTTGACGGCGTTTCGGGAGACCTTTTATTTTGTCTCCACCTTCGCTCTCGCTTCGATTCCGACAAAACAATCGGCCCTACGCCTATCGGGGACTAAAAATCTTATCGGGTCAGAGGGAGCCGCAGCTCCCGTCTGCCCACAGAACCGTGCGTACGGGTCCGTACACGGCTCCTCACGTAAGACGAATCCATTGAGATACCTCAAACCAATGCGCTAACTGTCGGTCGGATCGTATTTCCTGTCCCATCAGGTTGATAAACCAACTGTTCGGATAGGCTCTCGTCACCGCTCGGGTTGCGGAAAGCGCCCACCGTTTCTTGTTGGAAAAGACCGTCTGGGCGGCTTGCTTTCGCGGTACGCCCCGTTTGACCAGGTTTCGATACAGATGCTGTTTCCGCTTCTGCTGACTCACCAGCCTCGCTCGTAATCGTCGCCGGATATGGGCTTCGATTTTCCTCAGCTGGGACGGGTATTGGGTCAAGCTGTAGTAGTTGGCCCAGCCCACGTACCACTGATTAAGGTCGGCCAGGGTGTGATTCAGCGTCTGATGGGTGCCTCGCGGCGTTAAGGCTTTGACTTTACTCATGGCCGTTTGCAGGGCTTTGTGCGCAATCGCTACCGTCCCGTCGACCACGGTAAAGCCTAAGAACTTTACCGCATCGGATTTAGCCACTTGGCTTTTCTCCCGGTTCACCTTCAGTTTCAGCTTGTTTTCGATGAATTGGCTGACTTTCTCCATCACTCGCTCCGCCGCCTTTTGCGACCCAACGAAAATGTTGCAGTCATCGGCAAACCGACAAAATTCCAGTCCGCGCTTTTCCAATTCCTGATCCAGTTCGTCCAGAACAATGTTGCTCAGCAAGGGCTTAACGGTCCGCCCTGCATCGCACCTTCCTTGTTGGGGTTGACGACGCCGTTGATCATCACGCCACTGCGCAGCATCATGCCGATCAAGCGCAAGATGCGTTTGTCGGCGATCCGTTGCCCCATCCGGCCAATCAGCCGGTCGTGGTGAATACGATCGAAGAACTTCGATAAGTCGATGTCCACCACATAGGGTTTACCGCTTTCCACGATCCGTTGCGCCGCTTGCACCGCTTGGTGTTGACTCCGTCCCGGACGAAAGCCATAGCTGTGCCCTGAAAAATGCGGATCAAAGATCGGTTCCAGCAACAATTTCAGGGTCGTCTGTACCACACGATCCCGCACCGTCGGTATGCCGAGCAGACGTACGCCCTTGCCGCCAGGCTTAGGTATTTCCACTCGGCGAACCGGCGAGGGTTGGTAAGTCCAATCCTGCAATTCCTGTTGCAGACGACTTAGCTCTTCGTCTAAACGGGCTTCAAAGTCGGCTATCGTGACCCCGTCAATGCCGGGTTTGCCTTTGTTCTTCTTCACCTGTTCAAATCCCGCACTCAAATACAACGTTGAGCACAGTTGGTCAAAGAGTCTTGGTTCCTCAATCAATCGGTCATGTTCGTTCATTTCACTTTTTTCTCTCTCTTGCAATGGCCTTTCTTCAATCTCGCGCAATCGATTCGTTCACTGTTTACGACGCGAATAGTCGATTGCTCCTGTCAGGCTGATCTCAGACCCTCAGTTTATAATCAACGGCCATGGCCGCTTACGTGTTCCACCCTTCACCTCCAACTTCCTGTCACTGGTTCGATGTTTTTCCCTCAGCTATGTCACCATAACCTCATCGGCATCGAACTTTACGATTACTACGGCTTCATCTGCAGACCCTCGGTTCATCACGTCAGCATTACTGCTGCGCTTAGGGCTTAAGGTGTCGCAGTTACACCGACCCGAAGCCGACGGCCCTTCACTGGGTAAGATAGTCAACTTTATCTCGGTCCACCTACCTTCAATACAACAGCAAGTTACGGTGAGAATATCGGACTTCGGTGGACGCGGGCACCTCATCCTCTTGCTGCCGCCTTACGAAGGTTCACTCTCGTTTAGGTGACCGATTCGGCTAGAGCTTCTTTCAGATTCCGCATTGGCTCTCGGTAACCGTGCTTCCCTGTTGGGTAGCTACCGGGAGTTTCTTTGGACACCCTTGCTTTCGCCTACTTCTTCCCTTCTCACAGGGCAAAGGCTGGACTTTCACCAGCTAGCTGACTACCATGCCAGTCACACCACTTCGCTGGCGCTCCGTTTCCAAGATTTTCAGCGTTTGAATAACTAAAAGGGCTTGGGGTGTGTTTGGCGATGATGTCGGCGGCAGGGAGTCCGCCGTCAAGCCCCCAAGGATAGGTTTACCCAGCACCTAAATTTCCATGGCTACTGGACTATATTTTACATTCCAGCATAATTTAGGTGCTGGGTGAACGGCGTTCCTCGACAGACACACCCCAGGCCCTAAACACCGCTAAAACGCTCAAATGGGAATTACTGATTATAAACCACATTTTACAAATACTGATGGCGGCGTTATAGTCAAGCGAAAGCCGTCCGTTAATGCTGGCTTCATTCTCTCAAGCGAGGAGGTTCGTATGCGCCTTATCCTGACCTTAACGCTCAGCGTCACGCCGCTGTTTGCTTTCAGCCAGAATTCCGTAACCTCCTCAACCGCCGAACCGCCGCCGGTGAGCAGCGCGGCCCAGCCCAGCGACACCCCGTTACTCGGCTTGCCGCCGGTGCCGATCCCGACCGATAATCCGCAGTCCGCCGAAAAAATCGCGCTGGGCGACAAACTCTATCACGATCGCCGTTTTTCCGCCGACGGCAACGTCAGCTGCGCCACCTGCCATGCCGAAGAAAAAGCCTTCACCGACGGACTGCCAGTCTCCACCGGTCATCACGGCCTGCAAGGCACCCGCAACGCCCCGACCGTGCTCAACGCGGCCTTTTACACGTCTCAGTTCTGGGACGGCCGGGAGCCCGACCTGGAAAGCCAATCCAAACAACCGTTCATCAATCCCGTCGAAGGTGGTCTGAAAAACCATCAACCGATTCTGCAAATCGTCCGCAGCGATCCCGACTATAAAGCCGCCTTCGTTTCGGTATTCGGCGTCGGCGGCGAGCAATTGACGATGGATCATGTCGCCAAGGCCATCGCCAGCTTCGAGCGCACGCTGGTGTCCGGCGATTCGCCGTTCGATCGTTATTATTTCAACAACGACAATAGCGCCTTGAGCGAAGCCCAGGTCCGCGGCTTCCAACTGTTCATCGGCCAGGGCCGTTGCGTCTCCTGTCACACCATCGAACAGGACAGAGCGCTGTTCACCGACAGTCGCTTTCATAATATCGGCATCGGCATCAATTCCATTCAACAGGATGTGCCGCGCTTGGCGACGGCGTTCCTGGAGGCGAAAAATCAAGGCGAGGAGGTCGACACCATGGTCTTGACCAATAGAAAGTCTTCCGAGCTGGGTCGATTTGCCGTGACCGACCGGCTCAGCGAAATGGGCGCCTTTAAAACGCCGACTTTGCGCAATGTCGCATTGACCGCGCCGTATATGCACGACGGCAGCCTGAAAACCTTGAAAGAAGTCGTGATTCACTATAACAACGGCGGCGTGACGCCGGCCGGCGCCAAGGTCAACGCCTTCCTCAGCGGCGGCATCCGCCCTCTGAACCTGACCGA
This sequence comes from Methylomarinum sp. Ch1-1, assembly GCF_030717995.2. NCBI lineage: Bacteria > Pseudomonadati > Pseudomonadota > Gammaproteobacteria > Methylococcales > Methylococcaceae > Methylomarinum > Methylomarinum roseum. The sequence goes on from NZ_CP157743.1 coordinate 4,399,665, forward strand.
CGCGCAAATAGACGACCTGGTCGCTTTTCTGCAAGCCCTGACCAGCCCGCAGATCGCCCAGCAAACGAAATCCGCGACGCCTCAATAAGGGAGACCAGGACCATGAAAAAAATCAACAAAAGCCGCCGCAATTTCATCAGAAACAGCGGCGCCCTGGCGTTGGGCGGCACGCTGCCGATCAGCCTGGTCGAGCTGGCCTTTGCCGACAGCGACCAAGACTTCACCTTCGCCTATATCTCCGACGCCCATATCCAACAGATCAAAGGCAGCCGTTTCGTTAGAAACTGGGACCGGGGACTGATCCGCGCCGTCGCCGAAACCAATTTGCTGAGGCCGAAACCGGATTTCGTCATGTTCGGCGGCGACCTAGCGCAATTAGGCAAGCCGGCCGAACTGGACCATGGCGCCGAAATCATGTCGGCGCTGCACCATGATGTCAAGTATGTGATGGGCGAACACGATTACTACCTGGATCTGGGCGCCTATTGGGAAAAACTGTTCGGGCCGCAATATTACAGCTTCGATCACAAAGGCGTACATTTCATCGTGCTGAACAGCATCCTGACCTACGACGACTGGACCTATCATCGCTGGCCCAGCGCCGAACAACGCATGGTGGAAATGGCCGGACTGGACAATCCGAACGGCTCGCCGTTTATGGTCGGCGAACAGCAGCGGCGCTGGCTGAAGAACGACCTGACCAAGGTCAAAAAATCCACACCGATCGTGGTCTTTTCCCACTCACCGCTGCAGAAAATCTACAAGGGCTGGAATTTCTGGACCGAGGATGCCGAGCAGGTCCAAGCGTTACTGCGCCCCTTCGATAAGGTTTCGGTGATTTACGGCCACGTACATCAAATTCAATATAATCAAATCGGCAATATCAGCTTCAACTCGGTGATGGCGACCGCCTGGCCGTGGCCCTATCCGGGCTCATACGCGCAGGCCGAACAATATCTGCCGAAACTGACCGTGCCGATGAATCGCGCCGACCCGTTCTTCGAGCGGGATGCGACCGGCTGGCAGTTCATCAACCTGAACGACGGTCGTGTCGACCTCCATTTCACCCTGTATAACAACGAAGACCGCAGCGTACGCTTCAGCCAAGTCAATAAACAACCGGAGGACATACACTACCAAGACGAAGAGACGCGCATTCCGCCGCAAAAACATTATTGATAACCTCAGCTCGGGATAAAAGATTCATATATTGCAAAGGATTAAGACGTTGTCAGGCAGCTCTGGAAGTAGTGTCCGCGGCATGGCGGTTTTTGTTTATTTAGGTGCTGGGTGAACGGCGTCTTCTGGAAGAGCGACCTGATAACGGCTGGTTTCTTAACCCGAACTCAGGTTATTGATAGCGCTCAAAAAGCGTCGGTCCCGAAATCAAGAATCCTTTTCAAGGAGTACACGATGGCAACTTTTCAACGCAAAAAAACGCTGCTCGGCTTAGGCTTCTTCGCCCTTATGGTCTCGTTCTCCACACAGGCAGACGAGTTCAGCGAAAGCGATATGCAGCGCTGGCAACAGCAATTTATGGACACGGTCAAACAGGGCCGGGAATTATGGACCAGCGGCGAACTGGGCGGCAACGGCGTGGCCTGCGCGCAGTGCCACCCGAATGCCGCCAACACCCACCCGGAAACCTACCCCAAATTCCAGCAGCAAATCGGCAAAGTGGTGTCGTTATGGGAAATGATCAATTGGTGCCTGCGCAATCCGCTGGAAGGCCAGCCGCTGGACGCCGACGACCCAAAGATGACCGCGTTGCAGGCCTATGTGACCCATGAGCGGCGCGGCGTGAAACTGGAACCGGGCAAACATTGATGCGGTTTGCTGCGTTAATGCTCAGCCACTGTTCGATAAGCGTAGTGGTTTAATATCCGCCAACTTGTCGTCTGGATGGTGTTGTGCAGCGTCATCCAGACAGACTCATCATACGGATATTCTCCTGGTGCGCCTCCTTTCGTCGACACAACCGACATTATTTGCCCGGAAATCCATGAAGGCCGAGAAATGTTCGGATCGACCTCACCATCCCGACTCGTCGTCATCATAGCCTTTTGCCTTGTAGTCTTTGGGAACTTTCGGTTTTTCAGCGGTTCTTAGCAACACGAACGCGCCGCCGAACACCAGAATGAGCGCTAAAAACAGGAAAAAAATCAATTTCATGGTCACCTCTCCTAAGACAATGCGGCAACTTCCAATTTGGAGTCACTATTCAGCTTGATACTGAATAGTTACAATCTGGATAACGAAGAGGGCCTGGGGTATATAGCGAGGATGTCGGCGGCAGCCCCCACCCCCTAAATTCCATGACTTTTGGGCTACTATTTCATTCCAGGATAATTTAGATGTTGGGTGAAGTGATAAAATAGCCTGCATTTTTTTAATCATAGAAACACTCATGAAACAAGTCGAACTTCTTTCGCCAGCCGGCACCCTCAGAAACATGCGTTACGCCTTCGCCTTCGGCGCCGATGCGGTCTACGCCGGACAACCGCGTTATAGTTTACGAGTGCGTAACAATGACTTCCTGGAACGAAATCTGGCCAAAGGCATAGACGAAGCCCACCGATTGGGCAAGAAATTCTTTCTGGCCGCCAATGTTATTCCGCATAACGCCAAAATCAAAACCTTCATGGCCGATATGGAGCCGATCATCGCGATGCAACCGGATGCGCTGATCATGGCCGACCCCGGCCTGATCATGATGACGCGGGAAAAGTGGCCGGACATGCCGATCCATTTATCGGTGCAGGCCAACACCGTCAACTACGCCAGCGTCAAGTTCTGGCAAAGCATGGGCGTGGAACGGGTCATTCTCTCTCGCGAGCTGTCGCTGGACGAGATCGCCGAAATCCGCCAGCAATGCCCCGACATGGAACTGGAAGTGTTCGTCCACGGCGCCTTATGCATTGCCTACTCCGGCCGCTGCCTGCTATCCGGCTATTTCAATCACCGCGACCCCAACCAGGGCACCTGCACTAATTCCTGCCGTTGGAAATACGACACCCTGCCCGCCCATGAAAATGCAGAAGGCGATTATGTCATGGACAGCGCGGCGCTGTCGCTGTCCGACCTCAACCATGCCAGTTGCGGCGGCGCCGAACGCCACCCCCTGGCCGACAAAGTCTACTTTCTGGAAGAGGAAGGCCGCAAAGGCGAATTGATGCCGGTAATGGAAGATGAAAACGGCACCTACATCATGAACTCCAAGGATCTGCGCGCTATCGAACACGTCCAACGTCTGGTTGAAATCGGCGTCGATAGTCTGAAAATAGAAGGCCGCACCAAATCGCATTTTTATGTCGCCCGTACCGCCCAAGCCTATCGCATGGCGATCGATGACGCCTTGGCCGGACGTGAATTTCAGCCGCAATTGCTAGGCGTGCTGGATAACCTGGCCAACCGCGGCTACACCGACGGCTTTTATCAGCGCCATCACACCCATGAGCATCAGAATTACATCACCGGCTATTCGAAAAGTCATCAACAACAATTCTGCGGCGAAATTAGCGGTTATGATGCCGAAAAAGGCATGGCGGAAATCAAGGTGAAAAACAAGTTCGCCGTCGGCGACCGGTTGGAAATGATTCTGCCACAGGGCAACCGCGACATCGTCGTCGAACGCATGGAGGATATGTACGGCCATGCGATGCAGGAGGCCGCGGGCGGCGGTTACGAAGTCAAAATTCCGTTGCCGGAAGTGGATAGCCAACACGGCCTGCTGGCCCGTTATTTTTAACGGTTTGATGCCGAAAATGAAATTTAGCAGCCTCCTTACGCTAAAGCGCCTGTTGCCGCTGTTAATCATCGCCGGCGGCCTCGTCGTCTTCGCCATGCTGACGGCGACAGCCCCCGGTTCGCCGGCCGTCCCGGTCCAGGAGCGCAGCTGGTTGGTCGATGCGATAAAGGTCCGTCCTCAACAATTGGCGCCGACCCTAACGCTGTACGGTCAGATCGAAACGCCTGCGCTGGTCAAACCCGCCGCTCCGTCCAAGAGCCGAGTCACGACGATCAGCGTGCGTGAAGGTGATGCGATCAGCACCGGGCAATTGCTGCTGGCACTGGATGAGCGGGATTTCAAACCGCGACTGGTTCAGGCCGAAGCGAAGGCCGAGGAATTGCGGGCCTTGATTGACAGCGAGCGACTCAGGTTTCGTAACGATCAAATCGCCATCAAGCACGAACAATCGATACTGCAATTACAGCAGTCCTCGGTAGAACGGGCGAAAAAGCTCAAGCGACAGAAATTGGGTTCGACCGCGGCGCTGGAAGAAGCCCAGGAAGCCTTGAAACGTCAACAATTGGCCTACAGAAGCCGGAAATTGGCTGTCGACGATCATGGCGCCCGCCTGCAGCAATTAAAGGCTAAACTGGCCCACGCCGAAGCCGACGTCGAATTGGCCGCGCTGAACCTAGAACGCAGCTGGGTCATCGCGCCCTTCGACGGCTTCGTCGAAAAACTGTCGGTCGCATCGGGCGATCAGGTCAACGAAGGCCAGGTCTTGTTGACCCTGTATCCCAGCGATCAGCTGGAATTGCGCGCCAAAATCCCTGCCGCCTTTCAACATGAAATCCAACATGCCTTAGTCGCCGGTTCTCCATTGATGGCCGTAGCTGAATATGCCGGCGCCCGCTTACAACTACAAATGGACCGTCTTTCCGGCAAAGCCGACAGCCGCGGCATAGACGCGCTGTTTCGCATTCAGGACGGGCAACAATGGCTCAGGCTGGGCGCCACGGTCAGCCTAACATTGCAACGACCGGCGCAAGACGATGTCATTCCGCTGCCCTACCCGGCCATTTACGACAACAACCGCGTTTTCCGGATCATCGACCGTCGCCTGCAGGCCATCGATGTCCAGATCCTCGGCGAATACCAGCGGGACAATCAATCCTGGCTGCTGGTGCAAAGCGAAGACTTGCAGGCGGGCGATGAGATTATCACGACACAATTGCCGGGCGCGGTCAGCGGCCTGAAAGTCGACGTCAAATAATGAAGCATCAGTCCGATTTACTGGGTTTCTTCGCCCATCACAAGGTAGCCGCCAACCTGTTGATGATCATGATGATCCTCGGCGGCCTGTTTGCCTTGCATAAACTGACCGTTCGCTATTTTCCCAATTTCGATCTAGATGTCATCACGGTAAGCGTAGTCTGGAACGGCGCCAGCGCCGAAGACGTCGAGACCGCGATCACCATTCCGCTGGAACAAAACCTCAAATCGATCGACAACCTGCACAAGATGACTTCGACCTCGACCCAGGGTCTGGCCACGATCACGCTGGAACTGGTCGAAGGCACCGACACCATCGACGCCTTGAATCAAGCCAAGCAGAAAGTCGATGAATTCCGCAACCTGCCAGCCGACGCCGAGGAACCCAGCGTCATCAATGTGGCTCGTTACGAGCAGGTGGCCAGAATTCTGTTATACGGCCCGGCAGAACCAGCCGAATTACGCATTCTGTCCAACCGCTTCGAACAGGAATTGCTCGACAGCGGTATCGATAAGGTCGATGTCGCCGGCCTGCCGGAACAGGAAATCGCCATCCAGATCAACCATAACGATCTGCAACAGCTCGGCATCAGCCTGGACCAGGTCGGCCAGCGCATCCAGCAACTAAGCCAGGATATTCCGGCCGGAACCTTTGGCGAAGCCGATAACGCCACTGAGCTGCGCAGCCTGGATCAGCGCCGCAGCGAATTAGGTTTTCATTCGCTGCCCATCATCAGCGACTCGACCAGTCGTATCAACCTGGGCGATATCGCCGTGATTAAACGCCAGGATGAAAAAGGCGGCGTGACCTTGTCGGTGGACGGCAAACCGGCGGTGGAATTGGTCATTCGCAGTTCCGATTACGGTGACGCCTTCGAATCCGCCGAGATTTTCCAACGCTGGCTGCAACAAACCAGACAAGGACTTCCGCCGGGCGTCAATCTATACGTCTACGATCAAAGCTGGCGACTGATCAAGGATCGTATTTCTCTGCTATTGAAAAATGGCGGCGGCGGTTTGCTGTTGGTGGTCGCCATCCTCTACCTGTTTTTAAGCACCCGGGTCGCGTTGTGGGTCGCGGTCGGCATTCCGGTATCCTTCATGGCGACGTTGCTGATCTTGTATGGCGTCGGCGGCAGCATCAACATGATCAGCCTGTTTGCCCTGATCATGGCGCTGGGCATCATCGTCGATGATGCGATAGTGGTCGGCGAGGACGCTCTGGCCCATTACCAGGCCGGCGAGCAGCCATTGATGGCCGCGGAAGGCGGCGCCCGGCGCATGCGCGCTCCGGTGATCGCCTCCTCGTTGACCACGATTGCGGCGTTTATTCCGCTGATGCTGATCGGCGGCCCCATCGGCAACATCCTGTTCGATATTCCGCTGATCATCGTCGCCGTCATTATCGCTTCGGTCATGGAAAGTTTTTTTGTACTGCCGGGTCATTTACGCCATTCCTTTGTGCACATGGCGCGTATCGAACAAGAAAGCTGGCATAAACGTTTCAATGACCATTTTGAACACGTCAAAAATGTCTATTTCAAAAAACTGGTTAAGTTGACGCTGCATCACCGCGCCATCGCCCTCAGCCTGGTGATTGCCCTGCTGATCACGGCGCTGGGTTTACTGGCCGGCAAGCGACTGAAGTTTCATTTTTTCCCGTCTCCGGAGTCAGCCATACTCTATGTCAATGCCGGCTTCGTACCCGGCACGCCCAAGCAACAAGTCGACCGCTTTCTAAGCCACCTGCGGCAAACGTTGACCGAAACGGATCAGGCGCTCAGCGCACAAGCGCTGGTTTTGAAAGCGATTAGCCGGCATGGCGGCAGCCTTTCCAATAAAGGCAGAGCGGCGCATAGCGGCGATCATCTGGCCTCGATGATACTGGAACTGGAAGAACCGGATCGACGGACAGTGCGCAACAACGACTTCATCAAGGCCTGGAAACAGCGTATACGGAAACCGGCCGGCCTGGATGTCTTCACGATCACCAGTCGCTCGGTCGGCCCGCCCGGCCGCGACTTGTCGGTCAGGCTGACCGGCAACACGCCAGAGATATTAAAACAAGCTGCGTTGGAATTTGCCCAGACCATACGCTCGATTCCAGGCGTCAGCGATATAGAAGACGATATGCCCTACGGGCGCAATCAACTGGTTTACAAACTAACGCCGGCCGGAGAGGCGCTAGGCTTAACGGTGGCCGATCTGGGCCGACAATTACGCACGGCCTTTGAAGGTCGGCTGATACAGCTGTTTCAGGACGGCCTGGACGAGGTGGAAGTCAGGGTCAAGTTGCCGGAACAGCAACGACAAAGTCTGAATGCGCTGAATCAGCTGGAAATCCGTTTAGCCAACGGCAACAGCGTACTGCTGAGCAATGTCGCAGAATGGCGCTCTAAGCGCGGCTTTGAAATTCTCCGTCACGCCGAAGGCAAGCTGGCCGTTGAAATATCGGCCGAGATCGACAGTAAGATCAACAACGCCGAGCTAATTATCGACTCCCTGCGGCAAACTCTGATGCCGCAACTGGCCTCCCGCTACGACATTCAATATTCCTTCGAGGGGCGCTCTGCCGACCAAGCCGAAACGATGGCCGACATGCGCTATGGCCTGATCATCGGTTTGACTCTGATTTATCTGGTGCTGGCCTGGGTGTTCGCCTCCTATGGCTGGCCGCTGGTGGTCATGAGTGCGATCCCGTTCGGTTTGATCGGCGCCCTCTTCGGTCATTTGTTCATGGGCATCGATCTGACTATTCTGTCGCTATTCGGTTTCTTCGGTCTGTCCGGCATCGTCATCAACGACTCCATCATTCTGGTCAACTTTTATCAGCACCTGATTCAACAAGGCATGAGCACTCACGACGCCTTGGTCGAAGCATCCTGTCGACGTTTACGGGCGGTGCTGTTAACCTCACTGACGACCATTGCCGGTCTAGCGCCGCTGCTGTTCGAGACTTCGTTGCAGGCACAGTTTTTAATTCCGATGGCCACCGCAATCGCCTTCGGGCTGATATTTTCCACGGTGCTGGTGCTGCTGGTCATTCCGGTTTTATTATCCTATCATGAGGATTTGCATGGCTTTTTTGTTCGTTATAAAGAAAAACTGTTATAATTTTAGGCCCATTTAAATGGTTAATATCATGTCATTAGCTACAGCGGACCTTTGTGATCAGTTTTCCGAGCAGGAAAATTTCCAGATTGCCGAGCCGACGTTTCAGGCATTCGGCAAGAACAAGGCTTTCAACGGTCAAATCACCACGATGAAGGTGTTCGAAGACAATTCCCTGGTGCGCAAGACCTTGGAGGAAAAAGTCGATAACAGGGTTTTGGTCATCGACGGCGGCGGCTCCCGCCGTTGCGCGCTGCTCGGAGACAATCTTGCCGGACTGGCCTGTCGTAACGGCTGGCAGGGCATCATCGTCTACGGCTGTATCCGCGACTCCGCAGCCATTAACCAGCTGCCGATCGGAATTAGGGCGCTGAGCACGCACCCGTTGAAAAGCCATAAGCGCGGACTAGGCGACCGCGATGTCATGATTAATTTTGCCGGCATTCATTTCAAGAAAGACCAATATTTATATGCCGATGAGGATGGAATTATCGTCTCGGACGCAAATTTGGGTTAGAATCCCTATATCTATTAACCTAGTAAAAGACTCAAGATATGCAAATTGTTCTCGCTAACCCCCGTGGTTTCTGCGCCGGCGTCGACCGCGCCATTGAAATTGTTGACCAGGCCCTAGAGGCATTCGGCGCGCCCATCTATGTTCGCCATGAAGTCGTACATAACCGCACCGTGGTCGATGGTTTGAAAGAAAAAGGTGCGATCTTCATCGAAGACCTGACCGATGTGCCGGTCGGCTCTTACTTGATCTTCAGCGCTCATGGCGTCTCCAAGAAAGTTCAACAGGAAGCCAAGGATCGTGATTTGACCGTGTTTGATGCAACCTGCCCGCTGGTTACCAAAGTCCATATGCAAGTCGCCAAACACGCCAAACAAGACCGGGAAGTGATCCTGATCGGCCATGCCGGCCACCCGGAAGTTGAAGGCACGATGGGACAATACGAAAAATGCACCAAGAACGGCGACATCTATCTGGTGGAAACCCCCGAAGATGTCAAAAACCTGAAGGTCAACAACCCGGAAAACCTGGCTTATGTCACACAAACAACCTTATCGATGACCGACACTAAGATCATGGTCGATGCGTTGAGAGCGACTTTTCCGTCGATTCAGGAACAGAAAAAAGATGACATCTGCTACGCCACTCAGAACCGTCAGGATGCCGTGCATGACCTCGCGGAAAAATCCGATCTGATTTTAGTCGTCGGCTCGCCCAACAGCTCCAACTCCAACCGCCTGCGTGAAATCGCCGAGCAATTGGGAAAACCGGCTTATTTGATCGACACCCACAAGGACCTAAAACGGGAATGGCTCGATGGCATCGATGTGGTCGGGGTGACGGCCGGAGCTTCGGCGCCGGAGGTTCTGGTTCAGGAAGTCATCTCTCAGCTTAAGCAATGGGGTGGAGATTCGATCGCCGAGAACAATGGCATCGAGGAAAAAGTCGTCTTCTCGCTCCCCAAAGAACTGAAAAAACACTTAGAAGCCTGATAACTTGGCCTCTCCTGTTCGATTGGGAGAGGCTAACTCCATACAGTTCAATCGTGAGCCTCCAGGCCTTTTCTGTTTGTTTTCTTCATCCACCGTTGCGCAAGGTAGCCCCTAGGCATGTATAGTCCATGCTGAATATAGAACAGTTTGTATTCGCTGTTGATCGTTGCATTGAACAATCGGTGGGCTAGCAATGTCCCGCAAAAGTAATTATTCAGCGTATTTTTATCAGAGGTGGGTAGGCTATTGATTTATCGGGCTGTCTGCAACAGGCAGATTTTTGCTCTGACCGCCAAGGAAGGCGGAAATGTAGAAACTGCAGGAGCAATTTTCTGCCTGCAAAATCTGCATTTCCATCGTCCCTGACGGTCAGACGTTGCAGTCAGAGCTTACGCCGCACAGGGAAGTGCAAGTGCCGCGTGAGGCAGGATGCCGTTAGCTGCCATGGAAGTATTCACCCAGCACCTAAATTAACGAAGATTATTAATCATAACCAATAACCTAGGGTATTTAGGTGCTGGGTGAACGCATCCCGAGAAATCAATGACCTACTGCCTAAAACCCGAAAGATACTGAATAGTTACCCTAATTATTTAGTAACTATTCAGCTTGATACTGAGAAAATTTTTCTTTTACTATCAATTGCTTGTGGAAGAAGTGTATGCGGCAGGGATGTCGCATCCAAGCCTATAGGGACATATTCACCCAGCACCTAAATTCCATAGGCTAATGGCTGCGATAAATCATCTTCGTTTATTTAGGTGCTGGGTAAACGGCGTCTTCTGGAGCAAGTAACTGATAGTGAAAGTATTTTTATACTGAATAGTTACATTATTTATTCATTTTTGCCGAAAAAAAATTTAACATAGAAAAAAATAGCGCTAGAATATTAAATCTCTCTAATATTCAAACTTTTTACATCTCTAAGGAGCTCACTATGACCAAGACCGCTATGGACCTTGTCGCCGAAGCCAAACAAAAAATCACCGAAGTCTCTGTTGAAACTGCAAAAAGCAAGCTGTCAAGCCGCCCGATTTTGGATGTCCGGGAGCCGGGCGAATTCGCTGCCGGACATTTGCCCGGCGCCATCAACATTCCGCGCGGCGTGTTGGAATTTAAAATCAGCGCCGACCCGGTTCTGCATAATAAACAAGACGAGGAAATCATCGTCTACTGCCAGACCGGCGGACGTTCGGCCCTGGCTGCCGAAGCCTTACATAAAATCGGTTATGACAAGGCGGTCAGCATGGAGGGCGGTTTTAAGGCGTGGACGGATAATGGCTATGAGCTCGGCTGAACAAGAATCGCTACGCATCGATAAATGGCTGTGGGCCGCGCGTTTTTTTAAAACGCGCAAGCTCGCCGCCGACGCCGTTGCCGGTGGCAAGGTCCACCTTAACGGCCAGCGTTGCAAGCCGTCCAAGGAAGTCAAACCCGGCACTCACTTGCACATCAGCAAGGACCATTACAGCTGGGACATTACCGTGACCGGCATTAACCGCCAGCGCCGGCCCGCCAACGAAGCAACGTTGTTATATCAAGAGGACGAACAAAGCCTAGCGAGGCGTAGGGAGCAGATCGCCGTGCAAAAACAACAGCGAGCCTTGATGGACCATTCGGAAAGAGAGCGCAGACCCAATAAAAAACAACGCCGACAAATTCATCGCTTTAAACAGGGCTAGCAAGGGTAGGCTTTCTGGGTTCTTGGCGGAGCTCATGAATTTCCATCACCACCCTCCCTGGTGGTTAACTGAATAGTCAGGATGCTAAACAGAGAAACTTTCTCCGCAACCACAGGTGCCCGTTACATTCGGATTATTGAATTTAAAGGCCTCATTGATGCCTTCTTTGGCATAGTCCAATTCTATCCCTTCCAGCTTCTCCAGATCACTATTTTTGACGATCACTTTCACGCCGAATTGTTCAAAAACGCTTTCATCCTCACCCAACTGATCGGCATAATCCAGCACATAGGCAAAGCCCGAGCAACCCGAGGGTTTGACGCCTAATTTGAGCCCGATGCCGGAACCCCGTTTCTGTAATTGTTTCTGAATTTGCGTTGCCGCATTCGCTGTCAATGTGATAGCCATTTACACCTCTGTAAAAATCTAAGTTTAAAATAGACCGTTTAAAACCGAGATAAATTCAATAACGTCCTGTTCAGAACTATCTTTACCCAAACTGATACGAATTGCGCCTTTTGCGGTCGATTCGTCCACCCCCATCGCCGTCAAAACCGGACTAGGCTGACCGCCCGCGGCAGCGCAGGCCGACCCACTGGAAACCGCAATATTTTTTCGATCCAACTGCATCAATAGCATTTCCCCGTCCATCCCTGCTATCGACATCTGCACGGTATTCGGCAGTCGTTCCGCTTCCCGGGAAAAAATAACCACGCCGGGCAGTTCCAGCAAGGCTTGTTGCAATTGATCGCGCAATAACAATGCCTTTTGCCGGCGCTCCGCCATTTCTGTTTTGGCCAGCTCCGCAGCTTTGCCGAACCCTACAATAGCGGCGACATTCTCCGTCCCGGAACGACAATTATTTTCCTGTCCCCCGCCCAACAGCAACGGCTTAAGATCAAACCCTTTCGCCGCGAGCAACGCCCCGCAGCCCTTGGGTCCATAAATTTTGTGACTGGATAGCGACATCAGATCGATCCCCAATTCGGCAAAAGATACCGGAATCTTTCCCAATGCCTGCACGGCGTCGCTATGCACCGTGACCCCCAAGGGCTTGAGTCTTGCGCTTAAGGCGGCTATGTCCTGAATCACGCCGGTTTCATTATTAGCCAGCATAATGGAGACAAAATCATTGTTTTTCAACGCCAAGCTATCGATAGCCGAGGTTTTTACCCGCCCCATTTCGTCGACTCCGATCAGATTGATTTGTTGAAAACGATCCCTCCGGTTCATCAATGGCTCGATAATGGAGGGATGTTCGATGGCGGAAACCGCCACGTTGGCATCGTTGGGGATATTGTTTAAGGCGAGATTATTGGCTTCGGTCCCGCCACTGGTAAAAACCACCTGCGATGGATGCACGTCGACCAAGGCGGCAACTTGTTCGCGGGCTGTCTCGATTGCGCTGCGCGCAATTCGTCCGAGGCGATACAGGCTGGACGGATTGCCGTAAAAAGACTGTAGATAAGGCAGCATCGCCTCCAACACCCGCTCGTCGAGCGGAGTCGTGGCGTTATGATCGAAATAGATCATTTAAACCGGAATATTTTCCTGTTTGCTTTGAATCTCGATCGTCTGTTCGAGGTCTCTATCCTGGCGCTTGGCTACTTCAGAAACCAGTTCTCTTTCCAGCAAGGACCCCAAACTGATGCCCCGCAAATAACCCCGAATCTGATCGCTGAGCCCCATCCACAAGTCATGAGTCAAGCAATGCTGATTATTCTGGCAATTGCCTTTACCGCCGCATTTCGTCGAATCGACCTGCTCATCTACGGCGGCAATAATTTCGGCTATATTAATTTCTTCGGCGCAGCGGCTCAGTTTATAGCCCCCTCCGGGGCCTCTGACCCCTTTAACCATGCCGGCTTTACGCAGACGAGCAAATAACTGCTCCAGGTAAGATAAAGAAATAGTTTGTCTGGTCGCGATATCAGTCAACGTTACCGGTCTACTTTGGCTATGAAAAGCCAGATCCAGCATCGCGGTCACCGCATAACGCCCTTTAGTTGTTAGTCGCACTGAAAGATCCTTATATACCTAATGAATGTAAGGACACTATAATAAAACCTAGTATTTTAGTCAACTATTCAGATGCAATTTTTTGATCCTCGACAGGTTATTGATTTATCAGACTGTTTGCATGATCCATTGCCCCCCTGCTAAAGAGCATTTATTTAGTGAGTCCGGACCCAGTTTTTGCTGATTAACAGCCTAAGCGACTATGCCTTGCAGGCCGCCAGTTAGTGAATAATTGAATGCTGATGCTGCGTGATTAAACCGAACTCGGGTAATTTAATCATTATCCTTGATGGCATAATTATCCAACTCGGGAATCGCCTGTTCATTATATTCTATGCCGGCTTCATTCAGCACTCGCTTCATCCCTTCTAACTGCTTATCCATTTGATGGATATGATCAAGCATGTGATTGATCGCATTAGCGACCGGATCCGGCATATCGGCAGTGGCTCCATAGGCGTCAAAGCCCATTTTAGTCGCGATCTCATCGCGATTGGCCACCTTCCTCTTGGCCTTACGCTCGATAATATGCGCGGGGATGCCCACCACGGTCTTACCAGCCGGCACCGGTTTCACCACCACCGAATTTGAACCGACCCGAGCGCCTTCACCGATTTCAATCGGCCCCAGCACCTTGGCGCCGGCGCCGATGACGACGCCATTACGCAAGGTCGGATGGCGCTTGCCTTTATTCCAGGTTGTGCCGCCCAGCGTCACGCCATGGTAAATGGTGCAGTCATCGCCTATCACCGCCGTTTCACCGATCACGACCCCCATGCCATGATCGATAAAGAAACGCCGGCCTATGGTTGCCCCCGGATGAATTTCTATTCCGGTCAGCCACCTGCCGATATGAGAAGTAAAGCGCCCCAGCCAGCGAAACCCGTGTCGCCAGCAAGCATGGCTCAAACGGTGTATCAGCAGCGCATGGAATCCGGGATAAGCGGTGACTACTTCAAATACCGATTGTGCGGCCGGGTCGCGATCAAAAACGCAGTTAATTTCTTCTTTGATTCGGTTAATCATTTCCTTTCTTGACATTATGATTTTGGGAAAAGCGTAGGATTCCTCTGAGTATATCCAATTCTTTAACATCTAGATGTGTGCGATTAAAAATCCTCCGCAGACGCCGCATGATGGTTTTTGACTTATCGGGATGCAGAAAACCGATATCTTGCATCGTTTGATGCAGATGCTGATAAAAAAATTCCATTTGCTCCGCGGTCGCCAATGGATCTGCGCCTCTATCCCCTATCTCGGGCTGCCGATAGTCACCGGCAGCGATAAACAATTCATAACAAACCACCTGCACCGCGGCGGCCAAATTCAGTGAACTGAAATCCGGATTACAAGGGATACGCAGCAAATACTGACACAAATCCAATTCATGATTCTTCAATCCGGAATTTTCCCGTCCGAACACCAGCGCAATACGAACATCGCTGAACGCAGCGGAGACAAATTTTTCCGCACATTCCCGAACCGCCAGTTCCGGCCAACTGATGGTCCGATCCCGGGCGCTGGCGCCGACGACGACATGACAATCGGCAACGGCCTGCTCCAACGTCTCACATCTTTCCAGCGAACTCAAGATATCATTAGCGCCGGAAGCACGCGCCGTCGCATCGGCGCTTGGAAAAATCTTAGGCGCAACCAAACAAAGATTCTCCATGCTCATATTCTTCATCGCTCGCGCAACGGCACCGATATTGCCTGGATGCGATGTTTCCACCAGCACAATTTTAAATTTAGACAGCAATGGCGTAACCCGTGTTAAAAATCGATGATTCTATCAAAAATGCATTTATGCAGCGTATTTTTGAGCAAAAGAAGCAATTCCCAATTTAGATAACAAAGAGGATCTGGGATGTGTTTGACGAGGATGTCGGCGGTAGGGATACCGCCGCCAAGCCCCCAAGAATGGGTTCACCCAGACCCTAAACATCGCTAAAACGCTCGAAATACTCGGCCTGAGAATTGCGAAAAAGCTAAGAATACATAATCGTTAGACACAAAAATTTGCTATCCTATAGCCATTATCCAATTGCTCTATAAAAATCAATCTATGCACCCAATGCTTAATATTGCCGTCCGTGCGGCAAGAAACGCCGGCGATCTGATTCAACGTTCCGCCGACAATGTTGGTCAGCTGACCATTAACAAGAAAAGCCAGCACGATTTCGTTTCGGAAGTCGACTTTCAGGCCGAACAGGAAATCATCAAAGTCTTACGCGCCGCCTTTCCCGACCATGCCATTCTGGCCGAGGAAAGCGGCGAACATGAAGGCAATGATCACCAGTGGGTCATAGACCCGCTGGACGGCACCACCAATTTCCTCCATGGTTTTCCCCAGTATGCCGTCTCTATCGCGTTAAAAGTCAAAGGTAAAATCGAACTGGGTGTCGTCTACGACCCTTCCAGAGACGAATTGTTTACCGCCGAACGCGGCGGCGGAGCCATGCTGAATAACCGTCGTATCAGGGTGGGTCGACACGCCAGTCTGCAGGGCGCCTTGCTGGGCACCGGATTTCCGTTTAAAAGCGATGAATATCTGGATTCCTATCTGGCGATGTTCCGCCCCCTATGCACCGCCACCTCCGGCATAAGACGCGCGGGATCGGCGGCCCTCGACCTGGCCTATGTGGCCTGTGGGCGACTGGATGGTTTCTGGGAAATCGGTTTACAGGAATGGGACATGGCGGCCGGTTTGTTGTTGATTCAGGAAGCCGGCGGCGTGGTCACCGATTTTTCCTTCAACAACAAATACCTGCAATCCGGCAACGTCATTACCGGCAACCCAAAAATGCATCAGCTGATGTATCAGAAAATCGAGCCACACGTCCCCGACAAATTGAAATAAAACCAAATCAGGCAAAGGGTATGAAGCGCATACCCTTTCGTCTTTTATATATCCTTCAATGCGTCCCAGACTTCCTCATAGTTAGGCTCGTCGGCGATTTCACTGACCAACTCGGTGTAAACGACCTTGTCGTCCTCATTGAGAAGCACAACCGCACGCGCGGTCAGACCGGCCAGCACGCTGTCGGTTAATTCAACGCCATAATCCTTGCCGAAGCTGGACCGAAACGTCGATAACGGAATGACATCCTTGATGCCTTCAGCTTCACAAAAGCGGCTCTGGGCAAAAGGCAGATCGGCCGAGATCACCAAAACCACGGTATTTTCCAAGCGGGCGGCCTTCTCGTTGAATTTCCGGGTAGATGTCTGGCAGGTCGGCGTATCCAGACTAGGCACGATATTCAATACTTTCCTTTTGCCGGCATAATTGGCTAGAGACACTTCCTTCAATCTGTTGCTGACCAACTTGAAATCGGGCGCCTGACTGCCGACCGCCGGCAGATCTCCTGACGTGTGAATGGGCTTGCCTTGGAAAGTAATTGTTGCCATCTCTCTTCACCTTTAAATTAGGGTCTCTTTCTTTTTTTGAAACCGGCCAGTCGTTTACGTTTTTTCAACTGACGCTCGGTTAATTTGTTTTTCTGTCCCTGAAACGGGTTCTCCGGCGACTTGAACACCAGCCTGACCGGCGTCCCTCTCAAGCCCAGTTGCTCACGATAATAATTCATTAAATAGCGCTTATAGGAGCCCGGCAAGGAATCGGTCTGTACGCCATGCACCACCACGACCGGTGGATTGCGTCCACCCTGATGGGCATATTTCAGCTTGATTCGGCGCCCTCGCACCATAGGCGGCTGATGAGCCGCCAACGCATCGTTGAGGATACGCGTCAGAATCGGTGTCGACATGTCTATCATCGCCGCCTCATACAAATCATGCACCACATCGAACAGTTTTCCGACACCACTGCCATGCAATGCCGAAATCGGGTGTTTTTCGGCGAAATCCAAAAACGGCAGCTTGATCTCGATCTGTTTTTTGATCATGTCCTTTTGCTCGGGGCTAATGCCGTCCCACTTATTCAGACCGATAATCAAGGCCCTGCCGGCTTCCAGCACCAAGCCCAACAAATGCGCATCCTGCTCGGTGACGCCCTCGCGGGCATCGATCAGATAGATCACGACATTGGCTTTTTCGATCGCCTGCAGCGACTTGATGATGCTAAATTTTTCTATCGCCAACGAAACCTTGGCTCTGCGCCGCATGCCGGCGGTATCTATCAGGGTAAATTTCTGCTCATTGCGCTCGAACGGAATATAGATGCTGTCCCGTGTCGTCCCGGCTTCATCGTAGACGACGACGCGTTCCTCGCCGAGCAGACGATTGACCAGCGTCGATTTACCGACATTCGGTCGACCTACGACGGCGATGCCGATGCCCTGATCTTCCTCTTCGACCTCTTCCTCAACCTCCTCTGGCAACAGTGCATCGATACGCGCCAACAGCTCCTTGACGCCCCTTCCATGCGAGGCGGCAATCTGTACCGGCTCACCTAGCGCCATGTCATAAAAATCGGCACAGGCCAAGTCGGCATTGATGCCGTCTATTTTATTAGCGACCAGAACCACCGGCTTATCGAGCTTGCGCAATGTATCGGCAATCTCCTGATCGGAAGCGCTGAGGCCGGCCCGGGCATCGACCATAAAAAAGACGACATCCGCTTCCTGCAACGCGGTTTCCACCTGTTTTCTGGCAAAGCCTTCTATGCCGTTGCCGTCATCGGCAATACCGCCTGTATCTACGACCAGACAATCACGCTTGCCTCGTTTGACGCGTCCATACTGCCGATCGCGGGTCAAACCGGGATAATCGGCAACCAGTGCTTCCCGGCTGCGGGTTAAATAATTGAATAAGGTGGATTTGCCGACATTAGGCCGGCCGACCAGTGCGATAACAGGTAACATTATTTTTTTCTTACTTTGTAAGCGGCCAAGGTGCCGTCTTTTGCATAAATATAAACGGTATTGTCGACCACTACCGGCCGAGCCTCGATCGCCGCCTCCGTCACCTGCGTGCGCCCTAATTGTCTGCCGTCGCTCCCCGCCAACCAATGGACATAACCGGCAAAATCGCCGACGACGACAAAATTATCATAGGCGACCGGCGTCGTCAGTCTGCGGAAACGCAGTGCATCTTGCTTCCATAGCGCCGCGCCGTTGCGCTGGTCCAGCTGCCAGACATCGCTGCTGCTATCGCTGACATAGAGATAGCGCCAGTCGTAGCTGATGCCGGAATAGGAAGAAACGTCTTCGTTATGCCACAGCACGTCGCCATCGATCTCCAGCACCGCCGAGGTGCCGCCCTGATAACTGGCGATGAAAATAACGCCTTCGGTCGCCACCGGGTCCACGTCCAGATCGACTAGACGCTCGACTTCCGAGCGACCGCTGGGTATCGCGATACTGGTCTCCCAGATATTCTTGCCATCGTCGAGTCGCAACGCCATGATCTTGCCATTGGCATAGCCGGCGATCACATTGTCTTCGACGATGATCGGGGAGCCGGTGCCGCGAATGCTCAAGGCCGGCACATTGCGTTCGAACACCCATTGTTGACTGCCGTCCTTTTCACTGAGCGCGATAATCTTGCCATCGATGGTGCGAACAAGGACCTTGCCTTGTGCGATCACCGGGACCGCCAGCACCTCGCTGGAAACCTCCGTGACCCATTTTTGCTCGCCGCTGTCGATATCGAAGGCAACCACTTCGGCGTTGCTGGTCCCCATGATCACCGTTTCGATGCCGCTGCCCGGACCGGCTGAAAAGGCGAAATCGGTTTCCGTTTCCCAAACCACCTCGCCGGTTTGACTGTCCCTAGCGATAATCAAGCCTCCGCGATCCGCGCTTAAAACCTTGCCATAACTGACCGAGACAGCCAGCTTCAGGTACTGGTCATCGGTCCCATCACCGGTGCTTTCCCGCCATAAGCGTTCGATTTCGATTTCCGCTTCGTATTCGGTTAACGGCGCAGGCGGTTCGGTATTATCCTCACCTCCCAGGAAATAACTGCTGGCGCTGCCGACCAGCTCCTTGCCGGCCTCAAGCGCGGCACAACCGTTCAGCAACGGCAATGCCGCCCACAACAAAGGCAACAACAGTTTAAGAAGCTTATGGTTTTTCAGCATGATGGAATTTTTCGGGGTAAAACTTTCAACATAGGGCCGTTTATTCTCAATACTGTTAAGCGACTACCGATCAAGTCCGCACCGCCAGCAGTACGAGATGAATGGATATATCTTTCCTTGACCGGGCGCCGATAAACCCGGAACCGGATCCATCGGCGTATCCTCAAGTTAAAAGCATCATTTCTTTTCCTTGCTGGGAAAAGAACGAATCGGGGAGCATTCAATAAGAAATTGCGTTAGGGCGCAGGATTTTCAACAATTTCCGCCGCGCTTATGTCATCCAGTTTGAACTGCAATAACGGCGAACCCTGCCCTGACCTCAAGGCGCTTTGATAGGCGGTTCTAGCCTCGCCCAGACGCTCCATCGCGACATACAAATCCCCTTTCAGTTCTTGATAACTGGCGCCAAATCCCTCGGTCGCCGTCGGATCGGCTTCCGCGATCAGCTTCAATCCTGCTTCATAGTCGCCAGTCGCCAACATTAACCTAACCAATCTGATCCGGGCAACATTTTTGAGCTCATCACTATCCGCATTTTGCATCAGTTGTTGTAATGACGCTTTAGCGGCTTCCAGGTCGCCCTGTTCCACCTTACTTTTAGCCAACATCAAGCCGGCAAATGCCGAATAAGGCGTTGAGTCGTATTGCTCGGACAGGCGTTCAGCGATTTTCTCCACCGACTGATGCTTGCCTTGCTCGGCCGCTTCCAGCAATTGTTGATACTGGGCGGATGCCTGATTCAGCTTATCTTGCTGATAACTGCGCCAGAAATTCCAGCCACCGACCAGAACCAATGCCGCGACTACCCCGGCAATCATAGACCCGCCATTGGTTTTCCACCAGCGCTTTAAGGCTTCGACCTGTTGTTCTTCTGTCTCGTATATTTCCACGGTTTTTCTCTATCGTTTTCTTTAAAAATTCAGCTTGCCGAACGGCTATTCCTACGCGCCAGCCAGCCTTTTAAAGCTCCAACCAGCTCGGGAACGGGCATATTCTGTTGCTCCTCTCCGGTACGCAACGGCTTCAGACTGACTTCACCGCGCGCAGCTTCCTCATCGCCGATGATCACGGCGTATTCGGCGCCGCTTTTATCGGCTTTCTTGAACTGACTCTTAAAACTTCCGCCACCGCAATGCACCTGCAGTTTCAGACCACTCAGTTCCGTTCTGAGCTGTTCGGCGACACGCATGCCGACTTTTTCCGCGTCCGTTCCAACCCGAATCATATAGGCGTCTACCATCGGATCGACCTTGAAATCGGCCTGCATTTCCACCAGCGCCAACAACCTTTCCATGCCCAAGGCAAAACCGATCGCATGATTGGTTTTGCCGCCCAATTGTTCGATCAGGCCGTCATAACGTCCGCCGGCGCAAATCGTCCCCTGCGCGCCCAATTCATCGGTAACCCATTCAAAGACCGTTTTGCCGTAATAATCCAACCCGCGCACCAAACGTGAATTCAAGACATATGAAACGCCTAGATCATCCAGGGTCGCCGTCAATGCATGGAAATGGTTGCGGCTGTCTTCGCCGAGATAATCCATCAATTCCGGCGCCTCGGCGATCAGTTGCTTCATGTCCGGATTTTTGCTATCCAGAATTCTCAGCGGATTGGTTTCCAGCCGGCGTAAACTGTCGTCATCCAATAGCTCCAGATGGGCCTTGAAGTAATCGACCAATTTTTCCCGGTAAGCGGCCCGCTCCTCGCTGGTGCCCAATGAATTCAGCTGCAGTTCGACCTTGTTGCGGATGCCCAGTTTTTTCCACAAACGTTCACTGAGTAGAATCATTTCCGCATCGATATCCGGACCGGCCATGCCGTAAGTTTCCACACCCAACTGATAAAACTGACGGTAACGGCCCTTTTGCGGTCGTTCATGTCTGAACATCGGCCCGCAATACCACAGTCGATGAACCTGATTATGCAACAAACCATGTTCTAGACAAGCCCTTAAACAACCGGCGGTTCCTTCCGGCCTTAACGTCAACGAGTCGCCATTACGATCGTCGAAGGTATACATTTCCTTTTCGACGATGTCGGTGACTTCGCCGATGGAGCGCTTGAACAATTCGGTTTTCTCAACGATCGGCAAACGTATTTCCTGATAGCCGTAACTGTCGACGACCTCTCTGATAGCTGCTTCAACCTTATGCCAACGTGGAGAATGTTCCGGTAGGATATCGTGCATCCCACGGATAGCCTGAATTGCCTGCTGTTTTTTTGCCATTGAGTCGTTTACGAATTGTACTTGAAAAAAACGGGCTAACGATTAACCGCCGTTCTGACCTGCTGCGCCTGCTCGGATCCGGGGAACAAGGTCAATAATTGCTGCTGATATTTTTCGACTAGCTTCCGGTTTCCCAACGCCCTCTCCGTCTGGACGGCTATCCAAAGAGTCTTAGGGGTATGCTGGGAAACGCCGAGATAACGTTCGAGAAAAGCCCGAGCCGACATATAATTTCTTTGCTGATAACTGATGCGCTGCATTTCCAACAATGCCGGCGCATAATCGGGTTGCAACTCCAAGGCCTGGCGAAATGCCCGTTCGGCTTGCTCGGACTGATTCAGTTGCACATAACAAAGCCCTAAGTTGGTAAAAGCAATCCATTTGCGGTTATTCAACGGCATTTGCACCGTTTGCTCCAACAAAACCACGCCCTCGCTATAATTTCCTTGCTCGCAAAGGAAGCGACCGTAGTTATTTTTGCTGCTGGGGTTATCAGGGTCTAGCGCCAATGCCTCTTGATAATACTCGCGGGCCGCTCCGAATTGCTCGATGCGCTCATGCAAAACGGCCAGGGCATTGTATATATTGGCATTTCCGGAATCCAATTCCCGAGCTTTTTCCAACTTTTCCTTGGCCACTTGCAACATGCCCATATCCAGATAACGCGTCCCCATCTGCAAATTAAGCGCCGCCTGCTCCTGATCACTGAGCGCATCCTTGCTACCGGAACTCGACACGCACCCCCCCAGCATCGTGCAAAATGCGCCGATCGCGACTAATTTAACGGCTTTAATTAGCAACACGCTCCGCCTCCATCTGTCGAATTTTCAAGTGCCTTCGGCTCTTATCTTTAACCTGCCCGACCAATTGACCGCAAGCGGCATCGATGTCGTCACCGCGGGTTTTGCGTATCGTCGTGACGATCCCGGCTTTATGCAAACGATCGCGGAAGCGTAAAATCGTTTCCGGCGAGGAACAACGGTAATGCGATTGCGGAAAAGGATTGAACGGAATCAGGTTGACTTTGGAAGGCACATGGCTCAACAGAGTGATCAGCGCCTTCGCATCCTGAACGGTATCATTGATGCCGTCCAACATCACATATTCGAAGGTGATGTGTTTACGCGGTCCTCGTCTGGCGTAATCGCGACATGCCTCCATCAGTTCTTGCAACGGATACTTCTGGTTGATCGGCACCAACACGTCGCGCAACTTATCGGTAGCGGCATGCAATGACACCGCCATGCTGACGTCGCAGACCTCATTCAAGCGCCGCATCGCCGGCACAACGCCGGAAGTGCTGACGGTGACCCGCCGCTTCGACAAACCGTAACAGAAATCATCCATCATCAAGTTCATCGCGGCAACGACATTATCGAAATTCAATAAGGGTTCGCCCATCCCCATCATCACGACATTGGTGATTCTGTTATGGGCGCCCAGCCTTTTTTGCGCCACATACAGCTGACCGATAATTTCGGAAATCTTTAAGTTGCGGTTAAAGCCTTGCTGCGCAGTTGAGCAAAACGTGCAAGCCAGCGCACAGCCCACCTGAGAAGAGACGCACAGGGTGCCGCGTTTTTCTTCGGGGATGAACACCGTTTCGACCCGGTTACCGCAGCTCATCTGTATGGCCCATTTACAGGTGCCGTCGCTGGCTTTTTGTTCGACAATAATCTCCGGCGCCTTAATGCAGCAACGCTCTTTCAGCCAGGCGCGCAGCGATTTGCTCAGGTTGGTCATTTGATCGAAATCCTCGACCCCTTCCTGATAAATCCATTTCAGCAACTGAGTCGCCCGAAACGGTTTTTCTCCCATCTCGACAAAAAAGGCCTGCAGACCTTTTCTGTCGAAATCGAGAAGATTGATTTTTTCCGACTTAACGGATGCGTTCGCAGATTTCATCTTCTGAGAAAAAGAAAGCGATTTCTTCTTTCGCGGTTTCCGGAGCATCGGAACCGTGTACCGCATTTTCGTCGATGCTTTGGGCGAAATCGGCGCGTATGGTTCCAGGCGCGGCTTCCGCAGGATTGGTTGCGCCCATCAGTTCACGATTTTTCAATACCGCGTTTTCTCCTTCCAATACTTGCACCACTACCGGGCCTGAAATCATGAATGACACCAGATCATTGAAAAAAGGACGTTCTTTGTGAACAGCGTAAAAACCTTCCGCCTGTTCTTTTGTCAATTGCAGCATTTTGGATGCCACGATTCTCAGGCCGTTTTTTTCGAAACGGCTGACAACTTCACCAATGACATTTTTGGCGACCGCATCAGGTTTAATAATTGAGAACGTACGTTCAATTGCCATTTTTTTCAAACTCCAGTTTGCTTAAGTAAAAATAAAATAATCGACCATTATAGCGAATAAGCTTTTCAAGCTATATTTTTTTTGCCGGTGCCGTGCCGAGCGCCTTTTAAGGCATCTCATCGATATCTACACCTTCCTTTTCCGGAATCATCAGGTCATCTTTGCTGATCCCTAAGGCCAATACGACGGGGCTGGCGACATAAATCGACGAATAAGTCCCGATCACCACGCCGATCAACAAGGCCAAGGCGAAGTTATGAATGATCTCGCCGCCCAGGAAGGCCAGCGCAAGCAGCACCAGCGCCGTCGTCAGCGAGGTCATCAACGTCCGGTTCAAAGTCTGATTCAAGGAGGCGTTCATGATTTGTTCCGAATCGCCCTTGCGCAACTTGCGAAAGTTTTCCCGGATGCGGTCATAGACCACGATGGTATCGTTCAACGAGTAACCGATGACCGCCAAAATGGCCGCCAATACCGTCAAGTCAAACTCCATGGCAAACGCCGAAAAGACGCCCAGTGTGATAATAACGTCGTGGACTAACGCGGCAACCGAACCTAATGAAAATTTATACTCGAAGCGCCAAGCCACATATATCAATATGCCAAATACTGAATACAGCAGTGCTAAGCCGCCATCTTCGGCCAGATCATCGCCCACTTGGGGTCCGACAAATTCAACCCGGCGCAGTTCCGCCGGATCGGCGACATTCTTATTGATCGCTTCCAACACTTGCGTGCTAAGCTCAGAGCTGCTCAGATTTTCATCGGGTTTGATCCGAATCAACACATCCTTTGCAGTACCAAAATTTTGCACTGTCGCATCGGCGAATCCGGCTTCATCCAGCGAGGCGCGTAAAGCCGACAAATCGGCCGCTTGATCATAGCCGACTTCCACCAACGTGCCGCCGGTAAAATCGATGCCCAGTTTCAAGCCGTTTAGCGCTAACGAAACGATCGACATCACCAACAGCAAACTGGAAAAAATCAGCGCCAGTTTACGCTTGCCTAAAAAATCAATTTCTTGTTTAAACATGTTCTTCTTTTATCTGTAGGTCTTTATGTAAGGGCTTGCGTCATTAAATCGACAGTTTTTCAACCCGGCGATTACCGTAGAGCCAATTAATCAACATCCGGGTTCCCATGATCGCGGTAAACATCGACGTCAGGATACCGATCGACAGAGTCACGGCAAAACCCTTAATCGGGCCGGTGCCAAAGCCGAACAACACCAATGCGACCAGTAAAGTCGTAATATTGGCATCCAAAATGGTCACAAAGGCCTTCTCATAACCGGTGTAGATACTGGACTGAGGCGTATTACCCACACGGATCTCCTCCTTGATCCGTTCGAAAATCAGCACGTTGGCATCCACGGCCATGCCCACCGTCAAAACGATACCGGCGATACCCGGCAAGGTCAGCGTCGCCTGCAGCAGCGACAGCAGGGCGACGATAGCGACCAAATTAAACGCCAGCGCGACATTGGCCACCAAGCCGAAAACCTTGTAATAAACGCCCATAAACACCAGCACCAACAACAGACCGACGACGACCGACATCATGCCTTTGTCGATATTGTCCTGCCCTAGGCTAGGTCCGACGGTGCGTTCTTCGACGATATCAACCGGCGCCGCCAGCGCGCCAGCCCTCAATAACAACGCCAGGGTTCTTGCCTCCTGGGTACTGTCCAGGCCCGTGGTTTGGAAACGTTTGCTGAAGGCATCACGGATGGTCGCCACGCTGATGACCTTTTCCTCTTTGACCTTATGCCGAACTTTTTCGCCATTGACGACTCGCGTCTCGGTTTTATATTCGATGAACACGACCGCCATCGGCTTGCCGATATTAGCCTGGGTCATCTTGCCCATTTTCTTGGCGCCGACTCCATTCAAGGTAATAAAAACCGCGGCCGAACCGTTCTGATCCAGACCGGAAGAAGCGTCGACAATCTGATCACCGGTGACGATTACTCGACGCTTCAGCAGAATGGGGTTGCCATTCTTTTCGTAATATAAACGGCTGCCGACCGGCACTCGCCCCTGCACGGCTTTCGCTACATCATGTTCGACATCGACCAAACGGTATTCCAGCGTCGCCGTCGTGCCGAGAATTTCCTTAGCCCGGGTGGTATCCTGCACGCCAGGCAACTGAACGACGATGCGGTTGTCGCCCTGTTGCTGAATCACCGGCTCCGCGACGCCGATTTCGTTGACCCGGTTACGCAACGTAGTTATGTTTTGCGCCAGGGCAAATTTCTTGATTTCCCTTAACTCATTTTCGCCAATCGTCGCGTTGAATTCGAAACCTTCCTCCGATTCGACGACATCGAGATTGCGAAAATCTTTGGCCATCAGATCCAGAGCGGCGAGCTTGTCATCGGCGTTTCTAAGCACAACTTTGATCGCGCCCTCTTCATTGCTCACCGAGCGGTAACGCACCTTGGCCGCGCGCAAGGCCGAACGAATATCGTTGTTGTAACGCTCTTCGGCTTGCTTGATCGCCGCCTTCATATCCACTTCCAACAAGAAGTGCACGCCGCCGCGCAAATCCAGTCCCAGATACATCGGCTCAGCCCCCAACGCGCTTAACCAGGCCGGAGTCGCCGGCGCCAGATTTAGCGCCACGGTGACATCGTTGCCCATTTTGTCGCGCAACATATCGGCCGCCTTCAATTGGTCATCGGTATTTTTAAAACGGGCTAAAATCCGGCCATCGGCGAATTCGAACGACTTGACCGCTAAACCAGCGCTTTTAATACTGGCCTCGACTTCATTCGCCTGCGTCTGCTCAAGCGGCGTTACCGTCGAAGAAGATAATTGCACCGAAGGGTCGTTACCGAACAGATTGGGCAACGCATAAATAATTCCGATCAACAGAACGATCAGAATCAGAGTATTTTTCCAAATAGGGAACCGGTTTTGCATTTTTTTTCCATCAATAAAACAGCTATGGCCCGGCGGCTAAAAATGAGCGGCCAGGCCATCTGCGGTTAAAATAAAGCTCGTAAATTATTTGTTTGGCTTCGAGACTTTTTTATTCAATGCTTTATAGGTGCCTTTAGGCATCATATTGGCGATCGCGTGGCGCTGTACCTGGATAAAGCTGTTGTCGGCAACTTCCAGTTTGACGAAGTTTTCATCCAAATCCTCCACCTTGCCCAAAATACCGCCCGAGGTCACTACTTCGGCGCCCTTCGATAGCGCGGCCAACATTTGCTTTTGCTCTTTATTGCGCTTGGATTGAGGGCGAATAAACAGAAAATAGAAAAAAATCAAAATTCCCAACGGGAATATCATGCCCTCAAATCCTGGTTGTTGAACCGCGGGGGCCGCCGCTTCAGCCATCGCATCAGAGATAAAGAAACTCATTGTAATCCTCAATTGTTATCGTTATATAAAATTTAAATCGTTATTCTGCGTTATTTGCAGAAAAGGGAGTAGGTTATTGATTTATCGAGCCGTCCGCAACAACCAAATCTTTGCTCCTGCAAAATTGACATGTCCACTCTCCCTGGCGGTCTACCTCATCGGTTCCCGACCGGTGCGGCATTTCCACCCTCCCTGGCGGTCTACCTCACCGGCTCCCGACCGGTGTGGCATTTCCACCCTCCCTGGCGGTCTACCTCACCGGTTCCCGACCGGTGTGGCATTTCCACCCTCCCTGGCGGTCAGACGTTGCTGATAGCGCTTAGTGGGATATCTACCCCCATCCCTGGAAATCAATGACCTGCTGAAAAAAACTGCAGAATGCCAAGCTGGATACAATCTCGCTCGGCATTCAAGCAGAAAAATCTCGTTATTATGCCACAGCCTGTGCGCTTTTTCCTCGTTGCAGGTAAAACTCCTTGACAAAACCATCCAACCGTTGCTCTGAAATCGCATCGCGCAAACCTTGCATCAGCTCCAAATAATAGTACAGGTTATGAATGGTGTTGAGCCGCGGACCCAACATTTCCTTACACTTATCCAAATGACGCAGATAAGAGCGCGAATAATTGCGGCAGGTATAGCACCCGCACTGTTCATCCAACGGCCGGGTATCGAACTGATATTTGCTGTTGCGGATTTTAATCACTCCCTGACGGGTAAACAAATGGCCGTTACGGGCATTGCGAGTCGGCATCACGCAGTCGAACATATCGACGCCGCGCCGCACTGCTTCCACTAGGTCTTCCGGCGTGCCTACCCCCATTAGATAACGCGGCTTATCAACCGGCATTTTTGGTTGTAGCGCCTCCAGGGTCGCCAACATCTCTTCTTTCGGTTCGCCGACCGAAAGCCCGCCGATGGCATAACCATCGAAACCGATATCGACCAGACCTTCGATCGATTCCTGGCGAAGGTGCTCGTACATGCCGCCTTGTACGATACCGAACAACGCCGACGGATTGTCGCCATGGGCTTTTTTACTGCGTTCCGCCCAGCGTAATGATAAGCGCATCGAATCGGCGGCTTCCTTTACCGTCGCCGGATACGGAGTGCATTCATCAAAAATCATCACGATATCGGAGCCCAGATCGCGTTGCACTTGCATCGATTCTTCCGGCCCCATGAAGATGGCGCTGCCATTGACGGGCGATTGAAAGGTTACCCCTTGCTCGGTGATCTTGCGCAAGGCGCCAAGACTGAATACCTGAAAGCCGCCGGAATCGGTCAGTATCGGCTTATCCCAGCCCATGAAACCATGCAATCCGCCATGCTCTTTGATTACATCCATGCCGGGGCGCAACATCAGATGAAAGGTATTGCCGAGGATGATCTGCGCGCCGATGCCGGTTAGCTCGTCCGGGGTCATCGACTTGACGGTACCATATGTGCCTACCGGCATGAAGATCGGCGTCTCTACCACGCCACGGGCAAACGTCAGCCGTCCGCGACGCGCATGGCCGTCGGTGTTAATTAAATCAAATTGCATGGTTAAATGGAAAAACTCCGAATGGACAATAAAGACGATCAACAAAATCGTCTATTATATAAGACTGACAAAAAATCTGTCAGTTATACTGACGGCAAAAACATCTGCAGCAAACTTTCCCAGCTTGAGCATTTTTGCTGTGTTTAGGGGCATTTAGGTGCAGGGAGAAGACAAAGCCATCGTTTTAACGCCCCTGGGATCTGTCGGGCCGTATCGGCGTCGCCGTCAATGTCTCGAGATTGGCGTTGTCGAAAGCCTCTGCTGACGATTCATCCATTTCGAACCATAGAAAGCCCTCAACTGGCGACAGACAAAGGCGGTGTGCGTGGTCTGCCGGGATCTGAATCTCCCCATTCTTTATCCAGATAACCGAGCAAGGCCTCATTGATCTTGCTCTTCTTATTTGCGACGCCTTGGTTGCCGAAGAGACGGTTGAATTCGAACACATATGGATGAGAACCGACCATCGCAATATCAAAACCACCATAGTTAATTTCCAGGCTCCGCGCCAGACGCCTGACCAAGCGCCGCGCTTCAATCGGCACAACGGCGTCTTCAATTGTCCCGCCCCTCGCGATATTGTTGTAGAAACCGCCCTCAGCTTGCAGCCGCCAGTAGCCATAAACGACCCTGTCGCCCACCCAGATCACCCTTAGGTCTCTATCTATCTCCAGATATTCCTGAGCATAAATGACCGGCGCCACCTGCAAGTACTGCCGCCATTGCTGTTGGGTTTCGATTAAATAGACACCCTGCCCCATACTGCTTTTAGGAATCTTGGCGACGAACGGCAGGTGCATTTGTTCCCATATCCGCTCGGCATTAACAGTCGAATTGGCTTCTATCAACGTAAACGGCACATTGGCCGGCGCCACCGTCTTGAAGCAGCGCGTCATTTCAATCTTATTGTGTCCGATCAAATAAGTCGCCTGATTGGGAAATATCCGCGCCTTCAAGCCATAGATCAGTGGATTGAGCTGCCAGTATTGAGGAAATAAAACACCATCCGCATCTACAATGGTATCGAGCTTGACAAACATGAGCTCGGGTTTGATATAAGTTTGATTTGGAATACCCAATGTCCGTAAAGCATCAAATGAAATCAGTTTCATCTCAACATCGCTAAAATCAGTAACCGGGCGATTTTAAGTCGCGTTTAAAGTTTTTCAAGCTTTTTATTGAGCCGGGTCATAAAATAATTTCGAACTGCCCATAATCTCACACCCCTATGCATGGACGAACAGGGCGATTGATACGAGCTTAAAAGCCAATTAGCCATGAACTAATATGCCTACACTGCATTTAAGATTTTATGAAGAACTGAACGATTTCCTCCGGCCTGAACAACGTAAAACCGAATTTTTGCATACCCTTAACCGTAACGCTTCGGTCAAGGATGTCATCGAATCGCTAGGAGTTCCGCATACCGAAGTGGAATTGATCCTGGTCAACGGCGTCTCTGTCGATTTTTCCTATGCCGTACAAGATAACGACCGCATCAGCATTTATCCGCAGTTTGAGAGTCTCGATATCAGCCCCCTTCTGCGCTTGCGGGACAAACCGCTGCGCCAGCCCCGTTTTGTCGTTGACAGCAACTTGGGCCGTTTAGCGCGCTATCTGCGCCTGCTAGGTTTCGACTGTCTTTACCGCAATGATTATCGGGATGTTGAAGTCGCTGAGATAGCCAACCGGCAGCGGCGCATCGTCTTGACCCGCGATCGCCTGCTGCTGCGCCGAAAAATCATCACGCACGGCTATTTCGTCCGCGCGTCGCTGCCGCGGGAACAAGTCAAAGTAATCCTGCGCCGCTTCGACCTTTATCGAGCCGTTAAGCCTTTCAGCCGCTGTATGCGCTGCAATAGCGTCTTAGTCGACGTCAATAAGAAACAAGTATTGGAACGTCTGGAGCCCCTGACCCGAGAACATTATCGTGACTTCAAAAGATGCGATCGCTGCGGCCAGGTCTATTGGCGGGGCAGTCACTATGACAGGGCCCAACTATTGTTGAAGGAACTCATCGAATCAGAGCCCGATTAAATAAAATGGCAATGGCGTAATTATTCAGCGTAGTTTTACTAAGAGGGAGTAGGTTATTGATTTATCCGGCTGTCTGCAACAGGACGTTGCAGTCAGAGCTTACATGGAAGTATTCACGCGTCCCGAGAAATCAATGACCTACTGCCTAAAACCCGAAAGATACTGAATAGTTACGAAAATGGCTATATAAACCACAGGCTACCTGATACAGAGACTGTTCCTGTTAGGTTTTCGACAGTAGGGATGCTGCCGTCTTCGCATAACGACATGCGGGCTACTTGCTTTTCGCGCAAGGGCGACTTGCCCGTAGGAGGCCCGCCCTCGGGCCGAATGGCTCTTTTCGCGCCGAGGGCGGCGCTCCTACGCAAAACACCGTCTTGCCTTCGGATTTTGAACAGCGTGAAGCGCATCAAAAATTCGACGGTTCATAGGCATATTCATGAACCTTATGGACAAGCTTGGCTTTCTTGACGGCATAAATGGCGGGAGTCATAGGGATTGATAGCCAGTCGCATGGCGCAAAGCCTCGCTTATGGCGCAGCCAATTTCTTTATTGCATACCATCGCAGACATGTCTGTCTTTAAGATCATTTCTAGAGGGGCCTAATGGTAAATCAGGAAGCAAGCCTTGCATTTGTTCGCCGCATTTTTTCATCGTCTGCAAGGCGGAATTCTCTGCTGTTTCCATCGCAAATTCCAATGCCGCCGTTTGCGCCTCCTCACGTTTGCCTTGAGCGCAAAGCCCTCTGAGTTCTGCTTCCATCGTTCTACCGCGTTGCTCCAAAGCCTTCATTTCAGCTTGATCGATGCCTTGCATACAGCGCTGCATATTTTGCATTTGTTGCATCATTTGCTGCATTTTCGCCTGGTCCATCATGTTCTGAGGCATTTGCGCGGAGGCCGCCAATATGGCGTAGACAACAGCAGAGATAGCATAAATCTATTCATATTTTTCTCTTAAGATTTAACAGCAGCAATTCCCACTTTGGCGTTCAAAAAGGGCATGGGGTGTGTTTGGCGAGGATGTCGGCAGCAAGGATGCTGCCGTCAAGCCCCCAGGGATGGGTTTACGGCGCTCCTCGACAGACACACCCCATGCCCTAAACACCGCAAAAATACTCAAACTGATGGGAATTGCTGATTTAACAGGGTTTTAAAATAATAGCCGAAGTTGCGTTCCGCTTACACTCTTTAACAAAACGCATATTAACTGACACTATCTAACCATAAAAAAGGCCGGTTAAAAACCGGCCTTTCTTTTTTTGCTGTCGTTACTTCAACAATCCCTGCAACAAGGCATTCAGCTTATGGACGAATGCCGCCGGGTCATCCAGCTGGCCGCCTTCGCTGAGGATGGCTTGATCGAACAGAATATTGGTGATGTCGGCGAAGCGTTCGTCGTCCTGCTCATCCTTGATCGCGTTCACCAAGGCATGACTCGGATTGATTTCCAATGTCGGCTTGCTGCCTCCCATGCCCATCATATTCATCGATTGGCCGGCCTCTTTCATGATCCGTTCCATGTTCAGGCTCATGTCGTAAGCGCCGGTCACCAGACAGGCGGGAGAATCGGTCAGACGATGACTGATCTTGACGTCGTTGACTTTGTCGCCCAACACTTCCTTGATCTGTTTCAGCACCGATTCATAGTCTTTGCTGACTTCTTCCTGCTCCTTTTTCTCTTCTTCACTATCGAATTTTTCCAGGTCCAGCTCGCCTTTAGCGACGGACTGCAGGTGTTTACCGTCGAATTCGGTCAAGCTGGACACCAGCCATTCGTCGACACGATCGGACAGCAACAATACTTCGATGCCTTTTTTACGGAAGATTTCCAGGTGCGGACTGTTTTTCGCCGCCGAAAAGCTGTCTGCGGTGACATAATAGATCTTATCTTGACCCTCTTTCATGCGGCTGACGTAATCGGCCAGTGACACGTCTTGTTTGGCGCTGTCGGTATGGGTCGACGAGAAACGCAACAAATTGGCGACGCGATCCTTGTTTTTATGATCTTCGACCGGTCCTTCCTTGATCACATTACCGAACTGCTCCCAGAAAGTCGCGTATTTCTCGGCATCGTCTTTCGCCATGCTTTCCAACAGTCCTAGCACTTTCTTGACCGCACCGGCCTTGATCGCGCTGATTTGCTTGCTTTGCTGGAGAATTTCCCGCGACACATTCAGCGGCAATGAGTCCGCATCGATCACGCCGCGGATAAAACGCAGATAACGCGGCATCAATTGTTCGGCGTCATCGGTAATGAACACCTTACGGATATACAATTTAACGCCGTGTTTGGCGTCCCTATCCCACAGATCGAACGGTGCACGTGAAGGCACATACAGCAGCAGCGTGTATTCGTTGGTGCCTTCCACCTTGCTGTGGACATAGGTCAAAGGATCCTGAAAGTCGTGACCGACATGTTTGTAGAATTCGTTGTATTCTTCTTCGCTGATCTTATCTCTGGATTGCGTCCATAATGCCGAAGCGCTGTTGACGGTTTCTTCCTCGACTCGCGCCGGCGCTGTTTCATTGCCTTCTTCGTCGGTCTCTGCCGGAATTTCTTTGTCCATGACCACCGGAATCGAAATATGGTCGGAGAATTTCTTGACGATGGAACGCAAGCGAAAACCGTCCAGAAATTCCTCTTCGCCTTCTTTCAAATGCAAGACGATCTCGGTGCCGCGCCCCGGTTTTTCCACCGTTTCCAGCGTATACTCGCCTTCGCCGGTTGATTCCCAGCGTACCGCTTCCTGCTCGCCGGCTTTACGGGTGGTCAGAGTCACCTTGTCGGCGACGATGAAAGCGGAATAAAAGCCTACCCCGAACTGACCAATCAACTCACTGTCTTTAGCCTGATCGCCGGTTAACCGTTCGAAAAACTGTTTAGTGCCCGATTTGGCGATGGTGCCGATATGCTCTTGAACTTCGTCCCGACTCATGCCGATACCGTTATCGCTGACGGTAATCGTTTTGGCGTCTTTGTCGAAATCCAGACGGATTTTCAACTCGGGATCTCCTTCGTATAGAGCGTCATTGGACAACGCCTCAAAGCGCAGTTTATCGGCGGCATCGGAACCGTTGGAAATCAGTTCACGCAAAAAAATCTCTTTATTACTATATAAAGAGTGGATCATTAAATGCAGTAAATGCTTAACTTCGGTTTGAAAACCTAGGGTTTCTTTTTTTGCCTCAACAGTCATTTTTCTCTCTATTTGAATTTAAAAACGGATTGCCTTTAAATTGGGGACAGTATTTTTATTTTTCAAGTGTAGACAGCTCGAAAACTAAAGTTAAAATTAACGATAGACCTGATTTTCAGGATCGTATGCCTTGAACACCGGATTGGCCATGTTATGAAGCTCAATTTATCCTCCAAAAAAATACTGATTGTCGAAGACTATCCGGTCATGCGCAAGGCCATCAAGGATATGCTGGGCACCTTGGAAATCCAAAATATCGCCGAGGCCGACAACGGCCTGAACGCCCTGAAAGAAATCGCCAGGGGAAAATTTGACGTCATATTATGTGATTACAACCTAGGAAACGGCAAAAACGGCCAACAGGTGCTGGAGGAAGCGCGTTTACGTAAAATTCTGCCTTTCACCACCGTGTTCATCATCATCAGCAGCGAACAGGCGCCGGGCATGGTGCTGGGCGCGATGGAAAACAAACCGGACGAATATCTGACCAAGCCCTTCAATGCGCTGCAGTTGCTGACCCGACTGCAAAAAAATTTCAGGCGCAAGGAGTATCTGCACCCGGTGGAACGGGAAATCGACCGCGGCAACCTAGCCCTGGCCATCCATCATTGCGACAGACTGCTTAACGAAGACGACAAAAGAATGCGCATGCCGCTGCTGAAGATTCGCGGTGAGCTGGCGCTTAATGTCGGCGACCTGACCAAGGCCGGGGAAATTTATCACGAAGTGTTGGCGGAACGCGAATTGCCTTGGGCCAGATTGGGGCTGGGGATCATCGATTTGCAACGCCGCAACCTCGACCAAGCCATCGCCACGTTCGAAGGCCTGATCCACAGCAATCCGCTATTCATGGACAGTTATGACTGGCTAAGCAAAGCCTATCAAGCGGACGAGCAGCCCTTGCAAGCCCAAGAAATTTTAACTCAAGCCGTAGACCTATCGCCGACATCGATACTCAGACAAAAGAAGCTGGCCGCAACCGCAGATCAAAACAACAACGTAGACATCGCCGAACAGGCCTACAAAACGGTCGTCAAGTTAGGCAAACATTCGATACACAAGTCCAGCAGCGACTTTTCCAGTCTGGCAAAACTGTATTCCAAAACCCATGCCAGTAAACAAGCGCTCAAAACGCTAGACGACATGCGTCAGGAGTATATCAACAACCCGGAGGCCGAACTACGCGCCGCCACGTTGGAAACCGAACTCTATCAACAACTGGGTGATGACAAGCTGTCCCGGGAATCGTTTGCCAAGGTGCGCACGCTCAGCGAGGAACTCGGCAAAAACATGCCGAAAGACCTGCAGTTGGACCTGGTCAAAGCCTGCTTTTTGAACGATGACCAGGAAACCGCCGATCATATCCTCGAATCCTTGATCAAGAATCATATCGACGACGATCAGTTTATGGACGATATCCGCACCATGCAAAGCAGCGTCGGCCGCGATAATCATTCGGAAATTTTGATTCAGAAAACCAAGCAGGAACTGATCGACATCAACAACCAGGGCGTTTCGCTATTCAAGCAGGGAAAATCGCATGAGGCCATGACCTTGTTGGAACGGGCGGCGGCCAAAATGCCGAAAAACAAAACCATTATCCTCAACATGGCCCGAATCGCCCTGCATGATCTAAAGACCGCAGGTCCCAGTGAAGAGAAAATATTGCTCGCCCATTCGCTGCTCAAAAGAGCCAAGCAAGTCGGCGTGGCCCATGATAAAATCGGCACGATGCAAATGGAATTCTCCAGACTCACCCATGCTCGACCCGCAAATAATCACGATGCCGCGTAACACGAAGCAACATTTTTCCACCATTCTGGCGTCGACGGTGCACGACATCAAAAACTCGCTGGGAATATTGCAGGACCGCATCCATCATATTGCCGCGAGCCGTCAGCACAACGATCCGGATTTCATGCAGCTGGAATTCGAAGCCAATCGCATGAATCACAGCATGATGCAACTGCTGGCCCTATACAAGATCGATAACGATAAATTCAATCTCGATATCGATGAATATCCGCTCCAGGACATCCTCGATGAAGTGCAGGCTCAGCAAGCCCCTTTGCTGAAAATGAACGATATCAAGCTGACGGTGCAGTGCCCGGATGAACTCATGAGTTTCTGCGACTATACCCATATCAGCAATGCCCTGGGCACCATCTTCAATAACTCGCAGCGCTATAGCCTCAGCCAGGTAGCGCTTTCCGCTGATCAACACGGAGACTATGTTTGCTTAACGATAGAGGATGACGGCGCAGGCTATCCCGATGAATTACTAAGCATCGACCCAACCGACCACGAACAGATGGACTGGGTCAGCGGTAGTACCGGCCTGGGTCTTTATTTCGTCGCGACAATCGCCTCGCTGCACCAGAACGGCGACAAACAAGGCTATATTCGCATCGACAATCAGAGCCGCCTCGGCGGGGCGCGTTTCAGGCTGTTTCTGCCATGACCGGCAACGAACAAAAGCGCAGACAGATGGCGTACAGCGTTTCCCAGCTATTGCCTCGTCTTTGTCCCTTGATCTGCTGATCCGCTTTAGCGCATAACAGCAGAATATCTTCCAGATCGGCTTCTGTCAGGCGAGTCAATGCCGCGCTAACCAGCGACTTGCGCTTATCCCAGATGTGATGCTTGGCCAATACACTGTCTTTCCGCCCGCCTTTAGTCAAGTCTTTTTTTAGCGTCAATAGCGTCCTGGCTTCCCGACTCAAGGCCCACAACACCACCGGTTCGGCGACGCCTTCCGCCTTCAGACCGTTCAGGATCTTCACGCCGCGATTGCTGCGGGCCGCCAACAGGCTGTCCTGCAACTTGAATACATCGAAACGAGCGCTGTCGGCCACCAGGTCTTCGACGTCCTGACGGGAAATAGGCTTGGCGCCATGCAAGATATAAAGTTTTTCGATCTCTTGTGCCGCCGCCAGCAAATTACCTTCGATACGCGAGGCCAACAGCTTCAAAGCCTCGGGAACAATTTGCATGCCCTTTTTTTGCCCCCTGCGCTGCAGCCACTGCACCAGATCGGGGCCTTGTAAAGGCCAGACCTGAATCACGGCGCCGGCCTTGTCTATGGCCTGAAACCAGCGCGATTTTTGCGCAGCTGAGGCCAACCTACCGCAGCTGATCAATAATAGGGTATCGGCAGGAAGCCTTTCACAGTAGGCAAGCAAGGCCTTCGCCCCATCTGTACCCGGCTTACCGGTAGGCAAGCGCAGATCGATGATTTTTTTTTCGGCGAAAATGGACAGCGAATCAGCCTCGTCGCTCAATTGCTGCCAATCGAAATTTCCCTCGACGGAAAGCACCTCGCGTACGCTATAGCCGGCTTGCCTGGCAAAGGTGCGGATTTCGTCGGCCGCCTCGCCGATCTGCAAGGGTTCCTCGCCACAGAGCAGATAGATAGGCGCCAGCGACTTTTGCAAGGCGGAACTGAGCTGTTCAAGTTTTAAACGCATCTTCGAGATTAATTTTTCAGCACCGCTCGGGCGCGCATGACAATAGCCCGCACCGCCTGACGGTAGATTTCATCGCGGATCACCGCTTCTTCATTGCTTTTGGCCAGAATATCTACCTGGTCATTGAAGAAATCTCGGTTGATTTCCACTTCCTGCTGGTCCATCAAAATCTGCCCCGTAGGATCGAGCAACATGAACCTGACCGTGTAATTCAATTCGAATTCGGTGGCCTTACCGGCCGAATTCAGTGACAACACTCGCCTTCTCATGTCATCGCGGATCACCTTGATGACCATGCTGGCCTCTTCAGTCGAACTGACCAATTGCCCATCGGCTGATTTCAGCGACAAATTGATTTCGTCACGCAATGACGCGCTGGCGCCTTCGATATAGATATTTTTCATTTCCTCGGGTATATCGAGGGCGCCGCGCAAATGATAGCCACAGGCTGTCGACAGCAACATCACCGCAAAAAATGCGGCGTGACGGATTAATTGATTTCCCATGACTTATTACTTATCCAACTTCAAGCGACGATATTAACGAGTTTTTTTGGCACGACGATGACTTTCTTAACCGCCTTGTCGCCCAGATAACGCTGCACATTATCGTCGGCCAACGCCAGCGCCTCGATCTCTTCCTTAGAAGCGGATACGGCCACGTCCAATTTGCTGCGCAACTTGCCATTGACCTGTATCACCATCTGTAGGCTATCCTGCTGCATCGCCGACTGGTCGATCGTCGGCCAGCTTTCGACCACGATATCGCTGTCATGTCCCAGCTCCTGCCACAATTGCTGACAGACATGAGGAATAATCGGCGCCAGCATCAATACGATGGCCTCCAGAACTTCCTGTTTGATCGCCTTGCCATTATCCGTAGCATCGTCGAATTTTGACAGCGCATTGATCAGCTCCATGTTGGCGGCAATCGCGGTGTTGAAGGTATGGCGACGACTCAAATCATCGCTGACCTTGCTCAAGGCCTGATGCAATTGTCGACGCATCGTCTTTTGCGCTTCGTTCAAGGACGCCTTGTCCAGAGCCGCGGTGGTCTGCCCTTGTTCAACATGATTGAACACCTGACGCCACAATCGTTTCAAAAAGCGGAAAGCGCCTTCCACGCCGGCATCATTCCACTCCAGCGACTGATCCGGCGGTGACGTGAACATCGTGTATAAGCGGACGGTATCGGCGCCATATTTATCGATCAGCATTTGCGGATCAACACCGTTATTTTTGGATTTGGACATTTTTTCGATCGGCCCGACGATCACCGGCGAACCATCTTCCAACAACTTAGCACCGACAATTCGCCCCTTAGCATCGCACTCAACATCGACTTGCGTCAGGTTGAAATAGCGTTTGTGGCCGTTCTGATCGATCTGGTAGAAAGTCTCGGCAACGACCATGCCTTGAGTCAGCAGGTTTTTGAACGGCTCGTCGGCGTTGACCAAGCCTTCATCGCGCAACAACTTGGTATAAAAGCGCGCATACAGCAAGTGCAGAATGGCGTGCTCGATGCCGCCGATATAATGGTCGACCGGCAGCCAATAATTAACGGACTCGTCCAGCATCGCCGTGTCGCTGGCGCCGGCGTAACGGGCAAAATACCAGGACGATTCCATGAAAGTATCGAAGGTATCGGTTTCCCGTCTGGCCGCCTTGCCGCAGCGCGGACAATCCGCATGCGGAAAACTGTGATGCGCCGCCAATGGCGCTTGCGAACCGTCCAGCACGACGTCGCGCGGCAATTCCACTGGCAAGTCGCTTTCCGGCACCGGGACGGTTCCGCAATCATCACAATAAATCACCGGCACCGGCGCCCCCCAATAGCGCTGTCTGGAGACCCCCCAGTCACGCAGACGAAAATTGGTTTTGCGCTCGCCTTTGCCCTGTTTTTCCAGATAGGCGGCGATGGCCTCGAAGGCTTCGGCCGATGTCAGACCATCGAACTGCGCCGAATTTTTCAAGACGCCCTTGTCGGTATAAGCTTGTTCGGAGATATCGTCATCGCCGCCGTCCGCCGCAAAGATCACCTGCTTAATGTCGATATCGTATTTTTTGGCGAATTCATAATCGCGCTGATCATGTCCCGGAACCGACATCACCGCGCCGGTGCCGTAGCCCATCAACACGAAGTTGGCGATCCAGACCGAAACGGGTTCGCCAGTGACCGGATGTATCGCCTTGACGCCTGAATCGACACCGCGTTTTTCCATGGTCTCCATCGCCGCTTCCGAAGTCTCCATGACTCGACACTCTTCCAGGAACGCGGCAATGTCGGCGTTGTTCTGCGCCGCCGTCAATGCGACCGGATGTTCGGCGGCGACCGCGACATAAGTGACCCCCATCAAGGTGTCGGGGCGAGTCGTATAAATCCGTATCGGTTCAGCCTGCCCTTCGACAGCGAAATCCATTTCCACGCCTTCCGAGCGTCCTATCCAGTTGGCCTGCATGGTCCTGACCTGTTCCGGCCAGCCATCCAGCTTCTCCAGGTCCTGCAATAATTCATCGGCATAGGCGGTGATCTTCAGGAACCACTGCGAGATTTCCTTTTTCTCGACCTTGGTATCGCAACGCCAGCAGCAACCATCGATCACTTGCTCGTTGGCCAACACGGTCATGTCGTTCGGACACCAGTTAACCGGCGCGGTTTTCTTATAAACCAGATCCTTTTCCAACAGCTTCAAGAAGAACCATTGCTCCCAGCGATAATAGTCAGGATCGCACGTCGCCAGTTCGCGCTTCCAATCGTAACCGAAGCCCAAGCGTTTCAATTGATCTCGCATATAAGCGATATTTTCATAAGTCCAATCGGCCGGATGCACATTATTTTGCATCGCCGCATTTTCCGCCGGAAGACCGAACGCATCCCACCCCATCGGCTGCATGACATTTTTGCCCTGCATGCGCTGGAAGCGGCTGATGACATCGCCTATCGTGTAGTTCCTGACATGTCCCATATGCAATTTGCCGCTGGGATAGGGAAACATGGAAAGACAGTAATACTTCTCTTTATCGGAGTCTTCAGAGGCATTGAATACGCCTGATTGCTCCCATTTTTCCTGAACTTTTTGCTCTATCACTAACGGTTTGTAATTTTCTTCCATCCTGCTCGTCTTTTTCCGGTCAAAAGCGTTAGAATACCTTACAGACGCATAAATCTAAAGTGTCATTTAATGGAGATAGACATGAACGAAAATAAATTTATCGACGTATATAATAAATTAATGGAACATCTTTATGAGGCAATGGACGGCACCCTGCATACCGTTGCCGAAGCCATGGAGATTGCCAAGGAAAAAGTCAGCGAATTCGGCGGTCATGCCCAGGAATTCACTCAAGAAGAACTGGACCGCATCTCCCATTACGTCCTGCGCGATATCGAACATGCCGCAACCTCATCTGAACCGGTTAAGGATGACGAATCGCTAACAGAATGGCTGAAATTCGACATCGAACTCATCGAGAATTTTGCCCTGGAAGCATTCATGGATGTCGCCGATAAAACCCGTATCGAGTTGGCCAAGCTGGAGAACCAAGCCAGGCAATACCACCCTTATAAAAGCGGGGAAATCACCGGCCCGGGCACCCTGGTTTGCGATGCCTGCGGCAAACAAATTGCTTTCAAATCGACCAGCGTCATTCCCAAATGTCCTAAATGCGACGGCGAAAATTTCACACGCTGTTGATATTAAAGGCTTAAAGCTTGATAATGCAATCTTTAAACCAATTGCTTCAATAGAGGAAAAACATGCGCAGGGTCATCTTCAATCAAAAGGGCGGTGTAGGCAAATCGACTATCACCTGTAATCTAGCGGCTATCAGTGCGGTTGAAGGCAATAAAACTCTGGTGGTCGATTTGGATATTCAATGTAATTCAACCCAATACCTGTTGGGTGAAAAAGTGACCGACTCGGATCAAACCATTGCCCATTTTTTTAAGGACTGCCTGGGATTGGGCTTGTTTGGCGGCGGCAAAGAAGGCCTGGACGGCGTCATTCATGAAACGCCTTTTCCCAACCTTTATGTGATCCCAGCCCACCCCGACCTGGAAGCCCTGCAAAGCAGACTGGACGCCCGCTATAAAATATTCAAATTGAAAGAAGCCCTGGAAAAACTGGACGGCTTCGATCATATCTACATGGATACCCCGCCGACGCTGAATTTCTACAGCCAATCGGCGTTGATCGCGGCGCAAAAATGCCTGATTCCGTTCGACTGCGACACCTTTGCCCGAGAGGCCCTGTACACGCTGCTGAATTCAGTGGCCGAAGTGAAGGCGGACCATAATCAGACTCTGGAAGTTGAAGGCATCGTCGTCAATCAATATCAGAAGCAGGCCAATCTGCCTCGTCAATTGGTCGAGGAATTGATACAGGAAGGTCATGCGGTATTGGAGCCAAAAATATCTCCGTCGGTAAAAATCCGCGAATCGCATAGTCTATCGAAGCCCTTAGTGCATTTCGCGCCCAACCATAAACTTACCGACGAATTTCGCGCCTTATATCTGGAAATCAATCCCTAAATTCGACATCATCGCCCGGCTTAGCGCTGCAGTCGGGCAATGGCTTCACCTACGTTTAACGCGGCCTACGATCAGTTGAACCATCAACAATAACGCCAATACAGCGATGATCCATTGATCGCCTACCCAGGCGTAAGGCGTCATGCCGGTCATCGGATAAATGTCCGCAGTCACCACTGCCTGCTCGAACAACGGCGCCTGCTCGACAATTCCGCCTTTAGCATCGACCACGGCAGTCACCCCGGTATTTGTCGCGCGCAACAAGTATCGCCCTGTTTCCAAGGCCCTCATCCTAGCGATCTGCAGATGCTGATGAGGCTCTATCGAATCTCCAAACCAGGCATCATTGGTCACATTAACCAAATAGGCTGCCTCCGGTAAAGCGGGCAGAAAGGCCGAAGCAAAGGCGTCTTCATAGCAAATAGACGCCGCAAAGCTATAGCCTCCCGCCTTCATCAACGCCTGGTCATCGCCGCCGGGTAAGAAATTGCCCAGATTGACCTGCAATAAATCAAGAACATAACCTGATAACGGCTGCAGCGGCAAATATTCGCCAAACGGCAACAAATGGTTTTTCTTATAGTCGCCCCTCTGCTCCCCCAGTGTCACGACCATGTTGTAATTCTCTTTTAAAGTCTTCCCCTTCGCAGGCAGGCTGACAATCAGATCGGTGTTGTGCTGCCGCGCTTGTTGCTCCAGCGGGTTAATAAAAAACTCCTCGACCTGGTGATAAAACGCCGGAATCGCCGTCTCCGGCCAGATCACGACATCGGAATTCCAATGTTGCTCGGTCAGCTGCCGGTATTTGATCAAGGTTTTGATTCTATATTCCGGCAGCCATTTCTTGTCCTGGGAGACATTGCCTTGAATCAGGCTGACTTTAATCGGTTGTTTAACAGGATCGGTCCAATCGATCCATTGTAAAAGAAAACCACCTCCCCAGATTAAAGCCAGTGCTACGGCATTTCTCCCCCAGCCAGTTCGCTGTTGCAGCGTTCCGGCAAGCAAGGCCGTCGACAGCAACAACATAAACCCTGCGCCATAACCGCCCAATATTGGGACATAGCCAGCCAAAGGAGTCTCCAGTTGGCTGTAGGCGACTTGTAACCAGGGAAAACCATTAAGCAGCAAATAGCCTCGGAAGTACTCGACCAGAATCCATATCCCCGCAGCGATCAAGGCGCTCGCCCCCACACCTTGCCCCCTTGATAACTTGGCAATCAGGTAAGCGGTTAAAGACGGGAATAACGCCCAAAATAGACAAAAAAAGGCCGTCAACAACCCCGCGCCGATGAAATGGGCGCCGCCATAATCGTGGATACTGATATAAACCCAGAACACTCCGGAGCAAAACAAGCCGGCTCCATATAAAAAACCTCGAAGGGCCGCCCGTCGCGGCGATACCGCCCGCCAACTTAACAAGGCAAAGACCAACGAAATGATCGCCAGATAACTGTAGTTATAGGGCGCAAAAGACAATGTCAGTAGAAATCCGGCCAATGGAGAAAGTATTTCCCATTGCCACTTTGAGAAGAGTTTCATTGCTGGATCGATAGAAAAAATGACCTTTAAGAATATCAGCTTTAGCCGACAGGCATAGCATAGATGTAAAATTTATGTAATTATTCAGCGTATTTTTATCAGAGGGAGTAGGCTATTGATTTATCGGGCTGACTGCAACAGGCAGATTTTTGCTCCTGCAAAATCTGCATTTCCATCGTCCCTGACGGTCAGACGTTGCAGTCAGAGCTTACGCCGCACAGGGAAGTGCAAGTGCCGCGTGAGGCAGGATGCCGTTAGCTGCCATGGAAGTATTCACCCAGCACCTAAATTAACGAAGATTATTAATCATAGCCAATAACCTAGGGTATTTAGGTGCTGGGTGAACGCGTCCCGAGAAATCAATGGTCTACTCCCTAAACCCTGAAAGATACTGAATAGTTACGGCAAAGCTTCCGCTCCTGCTCACGCTCGAAACACAAGGATGTCTTGAATGCCAATATTGCAGGTAGAAAATTGCTCCTGCATTTCCGTTTTCTACATTTCCGCCTTCCCTGGCGGTCAGAGCAAAAACCGGTCACGCTCGAAACACAAGGATGTGTTGAATGCCAATATTGCAGGAGCAAATATCGGCCTTACCTATGCCCGCCAGGGATGGTGGAAATGCAATAAGATTGCCTGGAGCAATCTTTGCCTTCCCTGTAGGCAACGCTTCCGCTCCTGCTTATTCACAGGGATGTGATGTATGCCGGTTTTGCAGGAGCAAAAACCGGTCACGCTCCTTACCTATGCCCGCCAGGGATGGTGGAAATGCAGATTTTGCAGGAGCATAAATCTGCCGTCCTTG